>NZ_JBHTML010000010.1:0-55720 GCF_042679445.1 Arthrobacter sp. GCM10027362 | reverse complement strand
GCCACCGCGCCGGCCTCCCGCGCCCCGGCCCGCAGCCCGGCGCTGCGCCCGCTGGACAGGCGTGCGCTGCAGAAGACCGTCAAGTCCCTGGCCGCCGAACTGATGGTGCCGGGGGCCGTCGTCGTCCTGAAGACCCCCGAGGGGGATTTCAGCTTCGCCTACGGGACGCGGACTTACCACGGATCCGCCCCGGTCAGCCTGGCGGACCATGTCCGGATCGGCTCCCTCACCAAGACCTGGACCGGCACGGTGATCCTCCAGCTGGTCCAGGAAGGCAGGCTGAAGCTGGACGATCCGGTCGCGAAGTACCGCCGCGGCGTGCCTAATGGCAGGAACATCACCATTGCCCAGCTGCTGGACATGCGCAGCGGCCTGTACAGCTACAGCGAGACGCCGGAGCTGAACCAGACCCTCGACGGCCGGCCGCACAAGGCGTGGACGCCGGCGGAACTGCTGGCCCTGGCCTGGACCCAGAAGCCCTACTTCGCCCCGAACAACGGGTTCTACTACTCCAACACCAACGCCATCCTGCTGGGCCTGATCGCCGAGAAACTGGACGGCAAGCCGCTGGCCAGGATTTTCCAGGACCGCCTGTTCACCCCATTGGGGCTGACCGACACGGTGTTCGCCGCCCCGGAGTCGGGTGGCCTCCCCGCGCCGCATCCGCAGGGCTACATGTACGGCACCAACACCGAGACCCTGTACAGCCAGGGACTGCCGGTCTTCCTGCAGCAGGAGGCCAGGGACGGCTCGCTGAAACCCCACGATGTCACCGAGCTGAACCCGTCCTGGGTCTGGGCCGCCGGTGCCGGCATTTCCACCGCCGGGGACCTGGCCACCTGGGCCCAGGCCCTCGTCGCCGGGAACCTGCTTAACGCGCGGCTGCAGCACGCCCGGCTGGCCAGCACCGAGTCCCCGGATGCAGGCACCCTGGACATCGCCCGGTACGGCCTGGCCCTCGCCAAATTCGGCGGTCTCTACGGCCACGCCGGCGAACTGCCGGGATTCAGCACCTTCGCGGCCCATGACCCGGCCAACCACGTGACGCTGGTGGTCTGGGCCAACCTGGCCCCGGCCCCGGACGGCAGGAGCCCTGCCACCGCCATCGCCCGCGCCGTCGCCCGGCAGGTGTACGTCGGCCGGGCGGGGATGGAACCAGTTCAATGAGCGGGGCCCGCCCCGGTCCGTACGAGCAAGGAGCTGCAGCCGTGGGAACATTCCTCTGGTCCCATCCGTGGCGGACGATATTGGGCCTGGGCGTGGCCGCCGCACTCTTTACGGTGACCAGCTCCACCGGGCCGGGCCCCGCGCCGCCGGACCGGGGGTCCTCCACCGCCGTTATGCAGCCGACGGCGCAAGCGGACCGGGAGCCGGCCGCGGGAGACGCCGGGGATTCCGGCGACTCGGGGGACTCCGGGGGCTCCGGTGCCCGGAACAAGGACCTGGACCGGATCCTGCATGCCTCGATGACCCGGCACAACCTCGCCGCCCTCATCGTGCGCGTCACCAAGGAGGGGAAGGTCCTCTACGAGGGAGCCGCCGGCGAATCCATGACCGGGGTGCCGGCCACGCCGCAGATGCACTTCCGCAACGGGGCGGTGGCCTTCACCTACATGGGCACCATCCTGCTTCGGCTGGTCGACGAGGAGAAGCTGCACCTGCATGACAAGCTCTCGCAGTTCTTCCCCGACCTGCCGCATGCCGACGGCGTCACCTTGAAGATGCTCGCGAACATGACCGCCGGTTATGCGGACTATGTCTACCAGCCCGAGGTGCTCGACGGGATCTCCCGGGACCCGTTCCGGCAGTGGAGCACTGACGAACTGATCAGGATCGGCACCTCGAAGCCGATGATGTTCGAGCCGGGCACCAACTGGGGCTACTCGCACACGGACTACGCCATCCTGGCCCGGGTGCTCGAGAAGGCCTCGGGCAGCTCGATGGAGCAGCTGATGAAGACCCGCATCATTGATCCCCTGAAGCTGCGCCAGACCCAGAGCCTGTCCACGCCGGTGATACCGGAGCCGGTGCTGCACAGCTTCACCTCCGAGCGGCGCGAGGCCCTGGACATTCCGGCCGCGACGCCCTTCTATGAGGAAGCCACCTTCTGGAACCCCTCGTGGACCACCGTCGGCGGCGCCGTCCAGGTTTCCGACATCACGGACCTGACCACGTCCATCGCGGCGGTGGGGGAGGGCACCCTGCTCTCGAGCACCTCGCACAGTGCCCAGGTGTCCCCGGAACTGGCGGGCTTCGGCAAGGAGGCGCAGGACTGCCGGGCCTGCCGCGCCAACACCGAGGATGCCTCCTACGGGCTCGGCGTCATCCTGCGCGGGCCGTGGGTCACCCAGAACAAGCTCTTTGCCGGCGCCGGGGCGGCGGTCGGCTACCTGCCGTCCGAGAAACTGGCCATCGCGGTGGCGACCACGTATGCGCCGGGAGCCTTCGATGCGCAGGGCAACTACGTCGAGGCCGACGGCGCCATCCTCGCCGAGCTGGCGCAGGCGCTCGTCCCCGCCCAGCCGGTGCCGCAACCGGAACAGTAGCCGGCCCCGCGACAAGAACGACATGAGGAGGACGCAATGGCGGTCGCAGCCATCATGGAATTTCCGGAAGGAACCCTGGCGCAGTACGACGAGGCAATCCGGAAGCTGAATTTCACCCCGGGAGGTCCCGGCGCCGCCGGCGGGCTGTTCCACTGGGTGGCCCGAACCGGCAATGGCATCCGCATCACGGACGTCTGGCAGAGCCGGGAACAGTTCGAGGCCTACTACCGGGACCACGTCACCCCGGTCGCCTCCGAGGTGGGTCTGCAGTTCGGGGAAGTCACCCTCGTCGAGGTGCACAACTACCTCACGGCCGGCCCCTCCGCCTGACCCCCTCCCTTCCAAAAATCAGTCGGCCAATGTCCCCGTGGAGGGTTAATTGGCCGGCACCGGGACGGTCACCGCCGGGAGATCGTGAACGCGTCCCGGAAGGCGCCGCCGCCGGCGGGAACAAACGCGGCAGTCAGCTCGGTCCGCGTTACATGCACGTCCAGCAGCCCATGGGCCGGATTGGCATTCGTCGCGGAGTAGGCGGCGAAATAGGGTGCGTCCGGATCCTGCAGGTCGACGTCGCGCAGTTCCTTCCCGCCGGTGCCGACTGTGGCGAACACGGTGCCGGCGCCGGCGTCGAACGGGCCGGACTTGTCCCGGAGGCATGCGGCGGTCGCAGTGTCCGGGGCCAGCGCCGGACAGCCCGGCCCCGGGCCGAGCTGGTAGGTGCGCTGGTAGAGGTGCTCGTGCCCGTGCAGGACAAGGTCCACCTTTTTCTGCACCAGCAGGTTGGCCATGTCCTCACCCAGGTCGCAGTCGTACCTGCCAATGCTGTGGCACGGTTTGTGTGCACCTACCACCACCCAGGGAATGCCGGCGGTCCGGGCGGAGTCGATCGCGTCCGCCGTCCAGCGGTACTGCGGGCTGCCGGCCGTGTAGTCTTCATCGCTCGAATCCGGGTAGTCCAGCCCCGGGGAGATCATGACCAGCCGGAGCACCGGGTTGTCCCGGGGCACGTCCACGTACCACTGGCGCCCGTAGGTGCCGACCAGCCCGGGCAGCCGGTTGGGCAGGCAGCGGACGAACTCCCTGATGTCTCCGTCCCCGCCGTCGCTCTCGTGGTTGCCGGAGATGAGTTCGAACGGAAAGTCCGGCCCGAGCGCGGCCGTGACCAGACCGCACCAGTCGCGCTCGCTGGCTGTCTCGCCGTAGGAGAGATCACCCAGGGCCAGGCTCAGGTCCGGACGCAGCCGCGCGGTCTCGGCCAGGACCGCTTTGGTTTGCGCAGTGGCGGCGAAGTCGCCGGCCGCGGTGAAATGCACCGAGGACTCGGCCGGCGCCTGGGACGACGGCGGTCCGGACGATGCCGGAGCGGACGGCGCCGGAGCGGGCGAGGCGGTTGCGGACGGTTCCGCAAGGGAGCCGTCCGGAACCGCGGGGGCGCGCGGCGGCGCGACACAGCCGGCGAGCAGGCTTGCCGCCACGGCCAGGGCACCCAGACCGCGTGCGGACGGAGTCGGTTTCCACCCCATGCTCTTCCTTCCCCCACCCGCCGTGCCGGGAACGGCGTGGGCGGCGCTGGAACCCATTATGCGGGTGCGGCCGGGGTGCGTACAGGCTCGGCCCGCGGTTGGGGCACCGGGGCTCAGGTACGGCGCGGCGCAATGCTCAGCCCGCGCAGGATGCCGGAGAGCTGGTCCATGAACAGGTCCATCCGGGCGCTCTGCTTTTCGTTGATAAGCAGGGCGAAGATGTTGCGCGCCAGCCGGATCTCGGGCACGTCCAGCACCACCACGCCGGCAGTGCCGCGCTGCATGGCCAGTTCCGGTACCAGTGCCGCGCCAACGCCGGCCGCCGCCAGTTCCAGGCTGGCGTTGAAGTCGTCGCAGTAGGCGGCCACCCGCGGATGCAGGTTGCAGCTGGCAAACAGCCGCTCGATCACGGTGGCGTCGGAGGTTCCGGGATGGTGCATGATCCAGGGCATTTCCGCCAGCTGGGAGGCCGCGACCTCCGAACCGGCCCGGATGCCCCAGGATTCGGGCAGCACCACGCGGAAGTTGTCGTCGCCGATCCACTGCCGGCTCACGGTGTGCGGCCAGGCCAGGCCGCCCTGGCCCACCTGGTACACCAGCGCAATGTCCAGTTCTCCGCCGGCGCGCAGGCCCTGGATGGTCTGCGCCGGCTCGGCCACGAACACCTTCAGGTTCAGGCCCAGGTCCCGCCACGCCGGGGAACGCAGCAGCCGGGGGAGGGCATGGGTGGCGAGGCTGGGAAAGATTCCGAGCCGGATCTCCTGGTTGGTGTTTTCGTGCGTGCTGGCCGTGGCCGCCAGCAGCGCGTCGATGTCGGTGAGCACCTTGGCCGCATGGCGGGCCATGACGACGGCGGCTTCGGTGGGCTGCACGCTGCGCGCCGTGCGCTCGAACAGCTTGACGCCGGCTTCGCGCTCGAGGGCGGACATTTGCTGCGAAACCGCCGAGGCCGTGTAGCCCAGCTGCATGGCGGCGGCGGCGAAGGATCCCCTGCGGGTGACTTCCAACAGGGTGCGCAGATGGACCGGATTGACCATGTGCCAATTGAACCAGAAGAGGGCGGTCCGGGAGGGCGGGAAGCGACACGCCGAAGAAGCAGCGACACGGAGGTTTTTCAAATTGTGGGGAACCCGTCCACAGCGTGTGGACGACGCTCGGAAAGCTGCGGAAATCCGGGGTTTTCCGGGGCCCGGATATCCCCAGCGCCTGTGGACTCCGGGGGTGATAAATGACATACTTGTAATACATCATCTAGGGGTCCCGGACGGTCGCCTGCACTAGATGTAGTATTGACACAGCTGGAGGGGCACGGTCCGCCGGTTCCGCGGGAACACCGCGGAGTCCCTCGGAATAATTCAGACATTCGCATAGTTTCCCAAGGGGAAGAGGGATCATGACTGTCACGGTTTACACCAAGCCGTCCTGTGTTCAGTGCAACGCCACCTACCGGGCTCTTGACAAGAAGGGCATCGAATACCAAAGCGTTGACCTGTCCCAGGATCCTGCCGCCCTCGAGCGTGTCCGCGCCCTTGGCTACCTGCAGGCCCCCGTCGTCGTCACCGAACGGGACCACTGGTCCGGGTTCCGTCCCGACAAGATCGAGGAACTCGCCCAGCATGCCGCCGAGGTGGCCTGAACCCCCACGGAAGTAACGGAGGCATTCTCATGGCTGCTGTTCAGGTGGCCGAAGGCGCCATCCAGCATGGCCCGGGACTGCCGCCCGGCTCCAGCACCGAGGCCGCGCTGATCTATTTCTCCTCGGCCTCGGAGAATACCCACCGTTTCATCGAAAAGCTGGGGCTGGAAGCTGCACGCATCCCGCTCTACAGCAATGATGAAACGATTTATGCCCGCAGGCCCTTTGTGCTGATGCTCCCCACCTACGGCGGGGAGTCGGGCCGGAATGCCATTCCGCCGCAGGTGATCAAGTTCCTCAACCAGGAGCAGAACCGCTGCCTGCTGCGCGGAGTCATCGGGGCAGGCAATACGAACTTCGGTACGACGTACTGCCTGGCCGCGGACAAGATCGCGGCCAAATGCAAGGTACCCCGCCTGTACCGTTTTGAATTGATGGGCACGTCGGAGGATGTCGCCCGCGTAAAGAAGGGCTTGGAAGACTTTTGGACACGACAGTCGCAGACGCCGCAGTAGGTAAATCCAAGGAGCTGCCGGCCGCCTACAAGGGGCTCGGCTACCACGAGCTCAACGCGATGCTGAACCTCTACGGACCGGACGGCAAGATCCAGTTCGAGGCGGACCGGTGGGCGGCGCGCCAGTACTTCCTGGAGCACGTCAACACCAACACTGTCTTCTTCCATGACCTGGACGAGAAGCTGGACTACCTGGTCAAGAACGACTACTACGAGCGCGAGACGCTTGACCAGTACACGATGAACTTCATCCGCGACCTGTTCAACCGCGCCTACAAGAAGAAGTTCCGCTTCGAGACCTTCCTCGGCGCGTTCAAGTTCTACACCTCCTACACGCTGAAGACCTTCGACGGCAAGCGCTACCTGGAGCGCTACGAGGACCGCGTCTGCATGGTGGCCCTGCACCTGGCCCGCGGCGACGAGGAACTGGCCACCCGCCTGGTGGACGAGATCATCGAGGGCCGCTTCCAGCCGGCCACCCCCACGTTCCTGAACGCCGGCAAGAAGCAGCGCGGCGAGCTGGTCTCCTGCTTCCTGCTGCGCATCGAGGACAACATGGAGTCCATCGCCCGCGGCATCAACTCCGCCCTGCAGCTGTCCAAGCGCGGCGGCGGCGTCGCCCTGTCGCTGACCAACATCCGCGAGCACGGCGCCCCAATCAAGCAGATCGAGAACCAGTCCTCCGGCGTCATCCCCGTGATGAAGCTGCTTGAGGACTCCTTCTCCTACGCCAACCAGCTCGGTGCCCGGCAGGGCGCCGGCGCGGTCTACCTCCACGCCCACCACCCGGACATCTACCGTTTCCTGGACACCAAGCGCGAGAACGCGGACGAAAAAATCCGGATCAAGACCCTGTCCCTGGGCGTGGTGATCCCGGACATCACCTTCGAGCTGGCCAAGCGCAACGAGGACATGTACCTGTTCTCCCCGTACGACGTCGAGCGCGTCTACGGCATGCCCTTCTCCGATGTCTCGGTCACCGAGAAGTACTACGAGATGGTGGACGACGCACGGATCAAGAAGACCAAGATCAACGCCCGCGAGTTCTTCCAGACCCTGGCCGAGATCCAGTTCGAGTCCGGCTACCCGTACATCATGTTCGAGGACACGGTGAACCGGGCCAACCCGATCAAGGGCAAGATCACCATGAGCAACCTGTGCTCGGAGATCCTGCAGGTGTCCACTCCGTCCGAGTACAACGAGGACCTGACCTACGCCGAGGTCGGCAAGGACATTTCCTGCAACCTCGGCTCGATGAACATCGCCAAGACCATGGACTCCCCGGACTTCGGCGCCTCCATCGAGACGGCCATCCGCGCGCTGAGCGCGGTCTCGGACATGTCCCAGATCAACTCGGTGCCGTCCGTGGCCCTGGGCAACTCGCAGTCCCACGCCATCGGCCTGGGCCAGATGAACCTGCACGGCTACCTGGCCCGCGAGCGGGTCCACTACGGCTCCGAAGAGGGCCTGGACTTCACCAACATCTACTTCGCCACGGTGCTCTACCACTGCCTGCGCGCCTCCAACGCGATCGCGAAGGAGACGGGGGAGAGGTTCGGCGGCTTCGAGGAGTCCAAGTACGCCAGCGGCGAGTTCTTCGACAAGTACACGACCCGGGACTGGCTGCCGCAGACCGAGAAGGTCAAGGAGCTCTTCAAGGACATCCACGTGCCCACCCGGGCGGACTGGGAAGCCCTGAAGGACTCCGTGATGGAGTTCGGCATCTACAACCAGAACCTGCAGGCGGTGCCGCCGACCGGCTCGATCTCCTACATCAACAACTCGACCTCGTCCATCCACCCGGTGGCCTCGAAGATCGAGATCCGCAAGGAAGGTAAGATCGGCCGCGTCTACTACCCGGCGCCGTACCTGACCAATGACAACCTGGAGTACTACCAGGACGCATACGAGCTCGGCTACGAGAAGGTCATCGACACCTACGCCGCGGCCACCCAGCACGTGGACCAGGGCCTGTCCCTGACTCTGTTCTTCAAGGACACTGCCACCACCCGCGACATCAACAAGGCGCAGATCTACGCGTGGAAGAAGGGCATCAAGACCATCTACTACATCCGCCTGCGCCAGCTTGCGCTGGAGGGGACCGAGGTGGAGGGTTGCGTCAGCTGCATGTTGTAGCCGCAGGCAACTAAAAAGTGCGACGGCGCCCGCCGCGTGCCGCCGTCGTACCCCTGACAGACTTACCGAAGCGATAGAGAAACCCGAGGATTTGAAATGACGGAGAAGGTCAAGCTCCTCCACCACGTCGAGGCCATCAACTGGAACCGGATCCAGGACGAGAAGGACGTGGAGGTCTGGAACCGGCTGGTCAATAACTTCTGGCTGCCGGAGAAGGTGCCGCTGTCCAATGACGTGCAGTCCTGGCACACCCTGACCCCGGCCGAGCAGCAGCTGACCATGCGGGTGTTCACCGGCCTGACCCTGCTGGACACCGTCCAGGGCACCGTCGGCGCCGTCAGCCTGATCCCGGATGCGCTCACCCCGCACGAGGAGGCGGTGTACACGAACATCGCGTTCATGGAGTCCGTGCACGCCAAGAGCTATTCCTCGATTTTCTCCACGCTCTGCTCCACGAAGGAGATCGACGAGGCCTTCCGATGGTCCACCGAGAACGTGAACCTGCAGAAGAAGGCGCAGATCATCATGGACTACTACTACGGCGATGACGCGCTGAAGAAGAAGGTGGCCTCCACGCTGCTGGAGTCCTTCCTCTTCTACTCCGGCTTCTACCTGCCGATGTACTGGTCCTCCCGGGCCAAGCTGACCAACACCGCGGACCTGATCCGGCTGATCATCCGGGATGAGGCCGTGCACGGCTACTACATCGGCTACAAGTTCCAGAAGGGCCTGGAGCAGGTCTCCGAGGAGAAGCGCCAGGAACTCAAGGACTACACCTTCGAGCTGCTCTACGAGCTGTACGAGAACGAGGTGCAGTATACCCATGACCTCTACGACGCCGTGGGCCTGGCCGAGGACGTGAAGAAGTTCCTGCACTACAACGCCAACAAGGCCCTGATGAACCTGGGCTACGAGGCGATGTTCCCGTCCTCGGTGACGGATGTAAACCCGGCGATCCTGTCCGCCCTGAGCCCGAACGCGGACGAGAACCACGACTTCTTCTCCGGGTCCGGTTCCTCGTACGTGATTGGCAAGGCCGTGAACACGGAGGATGAGGACTGGGATTTCTAGCCTCTTGTAGATCGGCAACCTACTTGGTCCTTTTGGCAAGTAATTTGGTCCTGAGCCGACTTGCTTGGTCCTTTGGTCCTTAAGTTGCCTGTGAGGACTGAGGCTACTTGGCGGTTCGCGGACTAGTTGGCGGAATGAGACTAAGTATTGGGCGAAGACTGGTCTAGTTGGCGGCTTGTTGTGAGATGCCGGCTTGGTTGGGAGAAACGAACCCTACTTGGAAGACATGGCAAGGGTAGTTGAGAGTGTTCCAACTCGGTGGCCCGTGTGAAGCCGCTGGCTAGCCGGTAGTTCGCCGGATAGAAGGCGTTGGCCGGTGGAGTCGGCGGTGAGCGGAAGTTACTGTCGTCTGGCCGCCTACCAGCTTCTGCTAGATACGCAGAGAACTGGGTGGGCTGCGGCCCGAACCACTTTTGGCGCCTACGAAACGAAGACATTCTCGGAGGGAACAAGGTGTATTTGAGTAGGGTCGCCGTGAACGGATTGCGGTCCAGCGCAGAGCATGAGATTTCCGTTCAGCTTCCGGGGCGTTTCAGTATTCTCGTGGGCGCCAATGGGACGGGCAAGACAACGGTTGCTGATGCGCTTTATCTGGGTCATCAAGAGCGCTTCCCGCAACTGCAGGCCTTTAGTGCCGCGGGACTTGGTATGGGTGACAGATCGATTTATGTCGAGTACCAGTACGAGGAGCAAAGTGCATCGGAGAGTCCTTTGGGGCACCAAATGCAGTTTGATTCCGGCGGCCGGGGTCCTGGACAATCAGCCGTAAGTTGGACGCGTAGTCTCACCAGAAATCTGGGGAGGATCCGTTCCAGCCGAGAGAGCAGCGGGCCCCTCGGTGACGAGGCATTCCGTTTGGTTTATCTTCCGGCGTGGCGGAATCCGCTTGACGAATTGGCTCGACGTGAAGCGCGCATACTTGTTGAGCTCCTAAGAGCGCAGCAGGAACGCATTGACGGGAGTCGTAACCTCAGCGGACTCAGAAAGCGAGCTTGGTCGTTCTTGGACAGTCTGACGAAGGATGGCTTGATCCAGGCGGTCGAAGATCGAATCAGTGATCATTTGGGCCAGCTTTCAGCAGGTGTCGCTCGTCAGTGGCCGTATGTTCGCAGCCAAGTCGTTGATGATGCTTACCTCGCACGTGTGCTTGAACTGATGCTCGCGGTGCTTGAAGGCCGACCCCACGCTCTTCCGCTCGAAGTATCCGGATTGGGATATGTCAATCTTTTGCATATCGCCGTTACCTTGGCTGCCATTCCGGATCCATCTCTAGCCAAGTTGCCCAACGACAGCGGTGACGTCGGTGAAGAGGAGGGGAACTATCCCATTGGCTCTGTGCCATCCCGTGACGAAGGAAATGCGGATGAGGAGATTGCTGCAGCGAAAGTTGCACTGGCACAAGCACATGCAGAATCTGAGTCAGAACAAGACTCGTTCTTTTCCGGGGGCCCTTTTCACACGACAGTAGTCCTCGAGGAGCCTGAGGCCCATCTTCACCCGCAGCTCCAACATTCGCTCGTACGCCACCTGAGACGACAGGTCTATAACCGCCCCGAACTTCAAGTTATTCTCACAAGTCACGCTACAGACGTGATCACTTCCGCTAGGCCCGAAGAATTGGTCGTACTGCGGAAACTGCCAAGTGGTAAACGTGTCGCTCGGTCGCTCTCAAAGATTCCGATTCCAGATCGTGACAAGGTACTTCGGAAAGCTAGGCTGCATCTGGATGCGAACCGTTCTTCTTCGCTATTCGCGGACCGGCTGATCCTCGTTGAAGGCGTTACTGAGTCGGCTGTTCTTAGGGAACTTGGCTGGGTGTGGGCGGGCGAGGATCCAAGCAAAAAATCGTTTGTCGATGCCGTGAGCATCGTCTCCATGGGGACGCGGGTCGGTCAATGGCCAGTGCAGCTGTTGGCGACAAAGGGCTACGAAATCTGCACCCGGGTGGGGATTCTCTCTGACAGCGACAAGGACTTCGCATCGATCCCTCAAGATCCGAGCTGGTTAGGGGACCACGACGCGGAGACGGTGGCTGTTTTCCATAGCCATCCAACGCTTGAGCCTGCTTTGACCCTTGGAAATGAATCTTTGGTCGAGGCAGCCCTACAAGACGTTGGGTTGGATGTTCCCCAGAAGGTTGATCCAGAAAGTGTTCATGCCATATTTCGAGGGGCACGAAAGGAATCTAAAGACAGGCCGGCGTTGACCGCAGGTGCAGGGGCCAGGAGGAAAGGCGAGTTTGCACTGGCCTTTGCTGAACAAGTGTTAGATGCACGGCTGTCTGGCCGGCCCGTATCGGTTCCGGCACATATTGAACAGCTTTTCGCCTTTCTCTACCCTGCTGAGTCCTCTGCCCTTGTACATGACTAACAGAAGCCGGAGATGGGGTTCTCGAGACGTGTGCTGGAGTCAGCATGGGCGTTAGCAACGATTCTCACTGGGCTTCCTTGACGAACGAGCAATGCCTGGCGGCAGTTAGTCAGAGAGCACGGCGTTTCATCGAAGCTTTCCCTGGTTCTGGCAAGACCACTGTAGCTTCTCAGCGGTTCGGGTTTTTGCGCTATGGGTCGCTTTCTGAAAGAGACGCGCGAACCGATGGCAGGGCTGTAGTAGCCGCAAGCTTCACACGCGCTGCTACATGGGAACTGCAGAGTAGGATCCGACGGCACTGGGGGCCACGGGCCACTGCCTGGCCCCATCGTGTGGTCACCCTAGATACGCTCATATATGCTGCCGTCGCGCATCTCCTGGAGACCAATCTCATACAATGGCCAAGCGGCCACACTCAGTTGGAAGTGCATGATTCGTGGCAAGTTATCACTCCGAACGTATTCACAAGGGGAGTCAATAGTCTTGACGTGCTGGACAGCACGGTAGTCATACGACACTCGTTTGCTTCGCAAAAAAAGAACAGCGCCCCGCCTGAGGCGTTCCGCTCGCTAATCAACCGAGGTATCTGTACACATGACGACATCAGAACAGTGCTCGCGGGAGCGCTGGTCCAGCCCAGTATCGCTGAAGCCGTAAGGCACAGGTTTGGCGCGACCATCAGAGCATTGATCGTGGACGAAGTATTTGATGCGAATGCGCTGGATCTGCAAGTCATCAAACTCGCTGCAGATGCAGGCGTTGACATCACAATGGTCGGTGATCCGTGGCAGGCACTTTACGGCTTTCGGGGTGCCCGCCCGGACTTGGTCGAAGAATTTATTCGCACAGGCGATGTTCACTCCTATTCTTTGTCTACTTCATTCCGCTGGCAAACCTCGGAGCAGCTGGAAATTGCGACAGCCCTCAGAGCAGGGGAAGGGGTGGAATTGGCCCGAGGGGCATTGTCCCACTCAAGGCTCGATGTCGTCTTGGCTAGTCAATGGAAGGACTTGTGGGAATGCAGTCCGCAAATACTCCCTCTGGCTTTCCAATCCCCTAAGGGAAATACGGTTGAAGCTGCTTCGACACTATTGCTCAACGCTCTAACCGTTGCGCGGTTTGATACACCTGCAGTTTTCATAGCGGATGCGTTAGCGACTCTGGGTATCACGCGCATGGCCGATCCTAGACGTATGGAGGAAGAACTTGCTAGGGTTCTTCGTTTGCTAGCTGACGCCACCACTCCACCACTGCTGGAGCAGTCCTATAATGCTCTCATCGAGGCAGTTGAGCGAGAGAGTTTACGGGAATTTCCCCGCTATCACTGGAGCTATGGAAAACGGTTGAGAAGCCTTGGTAACCGCCTACTTGCGACCTGCCGCCTGATTCCGGGCATGACTATTCATCAGGCGAAGGGCCGCGAGTGGGACGTCGTAGGAGTACGTCTTACAGACTCCGAGCTAAGCCAATTTGCCCAGGGTTTGCGCTCGGACGATGCAGATCACCGCAAACTCTACGTCGCGGCCACGCGAGCTCGACTCTTGACGACCGCTGTTTAGCCCGCGAACTCCGCCGGCCCTCCCGACTTCCTGCGCAGTGCATGCCTCCGCTCCACGTACCTGAAGGACACAGCGAGTCCAACCCGGTTCGGGGCCGGCAGAACCGGTACGTGCGTCCGGAGGATCAGGTTACAAGGTATCGGCCGTAGGGGGGTTGACGAGCGAGCACTGGGGTATGCGTTGGACCAGTTTCCGACTGGCGGAGGAGAGCCTTCTTCGGGGGCGGAACGTACCGAGCAAAGAGGCGCTTGCTGTCGAGGAAGTCACCCGCGGCTTCTTTCAGGAACGCAACGTGCACCTGATTGCATCTGCCAAAACGAAGAATTGTGTGTGTAGGCAGTTTGGCGCCTGTTACGGCGCATCTCGCGACTGTTCCAAAACCAAACTGAGCCGGGCAGCCCAGCCTACCCCGTCCAGTCCGCTCCTAGAAGTACTGTTGGAAGCAAGCACAAAGGCGCCCTTAACCGGGCAGAGGAGTACTTCATGGTCAGGTCACATCCGTCGCCCCTCGACACCTGCAGCCCGGCAGCAGGCGCAGAGACCGCAAAGGTGGTGACTTCGTAGTGGCCTTGAAGAAATCGGACCTGTACAGCTCTCTTTGGAAGAGCTGTGACGAGCTGCGCGGCGGCATGGACGCCAGCCAGTACAAGGACTACATCCTCACATTGCTGTTCGTGAAGTACGTCTCGGACAAGGCGAAGACTGACCCGGACTCCCTGATCGACGTCCCGGACGGTGGGTCCTTCGACGACATGCTCGCGTTGCGGGGCAAACCGAATATCGGCGACGAGATCGACAAGATCATCGGCAAGCTGGCAGAGGCCAATGGCCTGGTCAACGTTATCGATCAGGCCAGCTTCAACGACGAGGAAAAGCTCGGCAAGGGCAAGGAGATGGTCGACCGGCTTGGCAGGCTTGTCTCCATCTTTCAGAACCTGGATTTCCGCGGATCCCGGGCCGAGGGCGACGACCTCCTTGGTGATGCCTACGAGTACCTGATGCGCCACTTTGCCACCGAATCCGGCAAGTCCAAGGGCCAGTTCTATACACCGGCCGAGGTCTCCCGGGTCATGGCCAAGCTGATCGGGATCCCCCCGAACGCACCCCGGTCGACTACCGTGTACGACCCTACCTGTGGCTCCGGGTCCCTGCTCCTTAAAGTGGCAGATGAAGCTGCCCAGGGACTCACGATCTACGGCCAGGAAAAAGACAACGCCACCTGGGCCTTGGCACAAATGAATATGATCCTCCACAGCTATGCGGACCGAGACATTCGCAAAGGTGACACGATCACCAGCCCCCAGTTCACCACAAGAGACCAGCTCGACACCTTCGACTTCGTGGTGGCCAATCCGCCTTTTTCCACCAAGTCCTGGAGCAACGGACTTGAGCAGGAATACGGCCGATTCGAGTACGGCATGCCACCGGAAAAGAACGGTGACTACGCCTTCCTGCTACACATCCTCAAGTCTCTGAAGAGCACCGGCAAGGGCGCCGTGATCCTGCCGCACGGAGTGCTGTTCCGCGGCAACAAGGAAGCCGACATCCGCAAACGGTTACTCAAGCGTGGCTTCATCAAGGGCATCATCGGGCTTCCGGCCAACCTCTTCTACGGCACCGGCATCCCGGCCTGCATCATTGTGCTCGACAAGGAGAATGCCCAGAGCCGCGCCGGAGTCTTCATGATCGACGCCTCAAAGGGCTTCATCAAGGACGGCAACAAGAACCGCCTGCGCTCCCAGGACATGCACAAGATCGTGGACGTCTTCACCAAGCAGATCGAGGTTGACCGGTACTCGCGGATGGTGCCACTCAGCGAGATCAGCAGCAGCTCTAACGATTTCAACTTAAACATCCCGCGATACATTGACTCCTCTGAGCCCGAGGACATCCAGGATCTCTACGCCCACCTGCACGGCGGCATTCCGGACCGCGACATTGATGCCCTGAATGCCAGCTGGGATGCCTTCCCCATCCTGCGCAAGGAACTGTTCCGCGGAACCGGCCGGGACGGCTACAGCGAGCTCACGGTCGACATTACTGATGTCCAGCAGGCCATCCTTGATTCTGCCGATTTCACCACCTTTGCAACGAAGGCCCAGGCTCAGGTCGCGGATTGGTACTCCGCACACCGCCTCAAGTTCGAATCCATAGGCCCGGACACGAGGCCGAATGAACTGATCGCCGCCTTGGCTGATGACCTGCTGGCCCGATTCAGGGACACGCCGCTGTTGGACGAATACGACGTCTACGAACAGCTCATGACCTACTGGCATTCCACAATGCACGACGATGTCTTCCTGATTATGAACGAGGGCTGGCTGGACGCCGCCAAGCCCCGCAGGACCATCGAGGACAAAGACCGCAAGATCAGCGAAACTCCGGACCTTGTAGTCGGTTCGGGCCGCGGTGCCGCCAAGTACAAGATGGATCTCATCCCGCCGGCCCTAATCGTTGCCCGATACTTCGCCGCTGAGCGGGAGCACCTTGAACAACTAACCACTTCCACCGAAGAATTCACACGACAGCTCGAGGAATACATCGAGGAGCACGCCGTCGAGGACGGGCTGCTGGCTGCTGCCATGGATGACGACAAGATTTCCAAGACTCTTGCCTCCACCCGCCTGCGTGATGCCAAGCGTGAAGGAGCTGAACAAGAGGAAATCAAAGCACTCGAGCACCTCATCAGTCTTTACAACGCCGAAACGCTCGCGAAGAAGTTGGTCAAGGACAAGCAAGCGAACCTCGACACTCTGACACGAGCTCAGTACGGCAAGCTCAGCGAGGACGATGTCAAAGCTCTGGTGCTCGACGACAAGTGGCAGACTGCAATCCTTTCGGCCATCTCAGCGGAGGTTCAGAAGCTTACCCACGGCCTAGTGAGGCGTATCAAGGAACTAGGCGAACGGTATGACGAGACGGTCGGAGGCCTTGAAGTTGAGCTTGACATACTCAACTCGATGGTTGTGAAGCATCTGGCAGCAATGGGGATTACGTCATAGTGGAAGCAACGACAGGCTGGACTGTTTCAAGGTTGGGCAACATTGCGACGCTTCAACGCGGATTTGACCTTCCAGGACGGCTTAGAGTCGCTGGACAAGTTCCGATCATCTCATCGTCCGGCACGACTGACTGGCATAACGTCGCCATGGTTGCTGGGCCTGGAGTCGTAACTGGTCGATACGGGACCATCGGTAAAGTGTTCTATTCCGAAGTGGACTTTTGGCCACTAAACACGACGTTGTACGTTTCCAACTTCCACGGGAACGACCCTCGCTTTATTTACTACATGCTTCAGAGGGTAGATTTTGCCTCGCATAGTGGCAAGAGCGGCGTCCCTGGAGTTAACCGGAATGATCTTCACGAGCTGTCTGTGGCAATCCCACACAGACTCGAGGAACAGCAGGCCATAGCTGCGGCATTGGCTGACGTGGATCGGTTAATTACGGTGTTGAGACGCTCGATCAACAAGAAGCAGGCTGTCAAGCAGGGCATGATGCAGCAGCTGCTGACAGGCAAGACACGGTTGCCGGGTTTCGGGGCGCCGTGGCGAACGGCTACATTGGGTGAAGCTGCGTCGATTCTCGATAACCTAAGGGTCCCTTTAAGTGCGGAGCAACGCATCAGCAGGAGCGGGCCATACCCATACTGCGGAGCCAACGGCGTCCTGGATTATATAGACGATTACATGATTGACGACGACGTAGTCTTGCTCGCCGAAGATGGCGGCAACTTCGAACAGTTCAATTCCAAGCCCATTGCCTACCGCATGCAAGGTAAAATTTGGGTCAATAATCATGCCCATGTATTGAAAGCAGCGCCTGGGGGAGACACAGCTTACTTGTTCTACGCTTTGGAGCGGAAGGATATTACACCGTTTATTTCGAGTGGAACCCGCTCGAAGCTGACCCGCGGAGAGCTTGTCAGAATTGAAATCGACTTGCCGTCAGAACTGGCTGAGCAGGAAGCCATTTCCAACGTGCTTGTTACCTGTGACCGGGAAATCGATGCGCTCCACCAGCGGCTCTCGAAGGCTCGAGATCTGAAGCACGGAATGATGCAAGAGTTACTCACAGGCCATACACGTTTGCAGTCAGCGGAGAGCGCGGCCTGAAGCCGAGCACGCAAAATACTGTTTTGGGGGATATGAATCATGAACGTTGTTGGGCAGGTTGAACGGAAAACGCAGGACCGGGTCGTCGAACTGTTCCGGGAGCAGCTTGGCTACGGGTACGCCGGCAACTGGGAGTATCGCGAAGGCAACTCTCATATCGAGACGGCGCTGCTGGAGCAGAATCTCCGGGCCCGGGGCTATGACGACAACCTGATCAGCAAGGCCATTGATCAGCTCCGGAAGGACGCTTCGCTCGGCGGCGGCCGCAAGCTGTATGAAGCTAACCGGGATGTCTACAACCTGCTGCGCTACGGGGTGAAGGTCAAGCCCGGTGTCGGCGAGAACACTCGGACGGTTTGGCTGATTGATTGGCAGAACCCCGAGGCCAACCACTTTGTCGTGGCCGAGGAAGTGACCATTAAGGGCGAGCACACCAAGCGGCCGGACATTGTCCTCTATGTCAACGGCCTGGCCCTTGGCGTCATCGAGCTCAAGCGCTCCAAGGTCAATGTTTCTGAAGGCATCCGCCAGCACATCGGCAACCAGAAGCAGGACTTCATCCGTCCGTTCTTCTCAACCGTCCAGCTCCTTTTCGCTGGCAACGACGTGGAGGGCCTGCGTTACGGCGTCATCGATACCCCGGAGAAATACTGGCTGGCGTGGAAAGAGCCCTCAGACATCGAGGAGCCGCTGGACCGGGCCCTAACCCAGATGTGCGCCAAGGATCGCTTCCTCGAACTGATTCACGACTTCATGGTCTTCGACGCGGGAGTGAAGAAGACCTGCCGGCACAACCAGTACTTCGGGGTCAAGGCCGCCCAGAAGCGCATCGCCCGGCGAGAGGGCGGCATCATCTGGCACACCCAGGGCTCGGGCAAGTCCCTGACCATGGTCTGGCTGGCCAAGTGGATCCGCGAACACCAGACACAGGGCGCCAACCAGGCCCGGGTGCTGATCATCACCGACCGCACCGAATTGGACGAGCAGATTGAAGGTGTCTTCAACGGCGTCAGCGAGCAGATCTACCGCACCACGTCCGGAGTCGATCTGATCGGCGTCCTGAACGACGAGGAGCCCTGGCTGGTCTGTTCCTTGGTGCACAAGTTCCGCGGCGGCGACGACGACCGGACCCGGGACGAGGCGGCAGAGGACTTCATCAAGGAGCTGAACGCCAAGATCCCCGCCGGCTTCACTCCGAAAGGCAATCTCTTTGTCTTCGTCGACGAGGCCCACCGTACGCAGTCGGGCAAGATGCACCGGGCCATGAAGCAGCTGCTGCCCGGCGCGATGTTCATCGGCTTCACCGGCACGCCGCTGCTGAAGGCGGACAAGGCCACCAGCATGGAGACCTTCGGCAGCTTCATCCACACCTACAAGTTCGATGAGGCGGTCGAGGACGGCGTGGTGCTGGACCTACGGTACGAAGCGCGCAACATCGACCAGGACCTGACCTCGCCGGGGAAGGTGGACCAGTGGTTTGAAGCCAAGACCAAGGGCATGACCGACCTGTCCAAGGCCGAACTGAAGAGGCGCTGGGGCACAATGCAGAAAGTCGTCAGCTCCGAGCCCCGGGCGCGACAGATCGTCAATGACATCCTGCTGGACATGGAGACCAAGCCGCGGCTGATGGACGCACGCGGCAACGCCATGCTCGTCGGCTCGAGCATCTATCAGGCCTGCAAGTTCTATGAGATGTTCGTCCAGGCCGGATTCAAGGGCAAGTGCGCCATCGTCACCAGCTACCAGCCGCAGGCCGGTGACATCGCCAAGGAAGACTCCGGACACGGCGCCACGGAAAAGCTGCGCCAGTACGAAATCTACCGGCAGATGCTCGCCGACCATTTCGATGAACCGGCCGACCAGGCCATGGGCAAGGTCGAGCAGTTCGAAAAGGACGTCAAGGAAAAGTTCATCAAGGAGCCGGGCCAGATGCGCCTGCTCATCGTGGTGGACAAGCTCCTGACGGGCTTCGACGCACCCTCGGCGACCTACCTGTACATCGACAAGAAGATGCGCGACCACGGGCTATTTCAGGCCATCTGCCGCGTCAACCGTCTCGACGGGGATGACAAGGCCTACGGCTATATCGTCGATTACCAGGACCTGTTCAACTCGCTCGAGGACGCTATCACGGACTACACCTCCGGTGCCTTGGACGGGTATGAGAAGGACGACGTCGCCGGCCTGCTCAAGGACCGCGTCGCACAGGCCCGCGAAGACCTGGACGAAGCCCTGGAGCACATCCGGCTCCTCTGCGAACCGGTCGAGCCGCCCAAAGGCACGCTGCAGTACCAGCATTACTTCTGCGCCACGGAGGCAGGCAACGCCGCGCAGATTAAGGCCAACGAGACTAGGCGCGTCGAACTCTACAAGTCGGTCGCCGCCCTGACCCGTGCCTATGCGGCGGTGGCCAATGACATGGCCCAGGCCGGATACAACGACGGCGAAGCCGGCTCGATCGCCAAGGAAGTCGCCCATTACACGGCCGTGCGTGACGAGGTGAAGCTTGGGGCCGGGGAAAACGTTGACTTCAAGCAGTACGAGGCCGGGATGCGGTTCCTCCTCGACACCTACATCCAGGCCGGCGCCTCGGAAACGGTCGCCGACTTCCAGAACGTCGGCCTCGTGCAACTCATCGTCAGGGAAGGTGCCGGCGCCCTCGACAAACTGCCAACAGGTATCAGGAAAGATCCGGAGGCCATGGCCGAAACGATCGTGAACAACATCCGTAAAGTCATCGTTGACGAACAGGCGATGAACCCGAAGTACTACGAGGCCATGTCGGCGCTCCTGGAAGCCATTATCGAGCAACGCCGTCAGGGCGCCCTCGACTACAGGGAATATCTGGAACAGCTGATTGCCCATGCTCAGAAAGTCGGCACCAAGGAATCCGACACCAAGTACCCTGACTGGGCTCAAAACGGGGCGCAGCAGGCTCTCATTGACTTCGAATGGGATGAGCCGGAAACCCCACAACGAGTTGATGCCGTGATCCGGACCAGCAAACCGCATAACTGGGTTGGCAACAAGGTGAAGGAGAGGATGGTCGCTAACGCCCTGCGCGCCGTCCTACCGGTAGGGTTTGAGCGCTTCGACCAACTCTTCAATCTGATCAAGGCACGGGATGAATACCGTTAATGCGTACATGCGCGTGGCCGACATCGATGTGGACGTCGTCTACAAGAACATCAAGAACCTCCACATCGGCGTTTATCCGCCTTTGGGCCGCGTGCGCGTTGCCGCCCCGGTACGCCTTGATGACGACGCGGTCCGCCTTGCGGTCGTACAACGTCTGCCCTGGATCAGGAAACAGCGGGACCAGTTGCGCAAGTCTACTCGTCAGACCGAGAGGAAGATGGTCACAGGCGAGTCCCACTACTTCTGGGGCCGACGCTACCGACTTCGCGTAATCAACGAGTCTGGGCACATCCGTATCGGGATCTGCGGCACCCGGATGACCATGCATTCGCCTGCCGAGAGCACCGTCGAGGACCGTCAGGAGGCCTTGGACAGGTGGTATCGCGCAGCGCTGAGGGGCGAGATACCCCGCCTCATAGACAGGTGGGGGCCTGTCATCGGCCGGGAGGTGTCCAAGTGGACGATCCGGCGGATGAAAACCAAATGGGGCAGCTGCAACCGCGAATCCGCCCACATCTGGTTCAACCCCGAGCTGGCCAAGAAGGACCCGAAGTGCCTCGAGTACATCGTGGTCCACGAAATGACCCACCTGCTTGAACGGCATCACAACGACCGATTCATTAGCCTGATGGATGGGTTCCTGCCTGACTGGCGCGCACGACGCGACGAACTGAATTCAGCGCCCCTGCGTGCCGAGGAATGGCCTGAGAGATAGCGGCTAAAACCGTTACCCGCAACTGGTGGTGGCCACGCACCCATTAGAGACGTTTCAGGCAGGGCAAGACGTATGCGAGTCCAGTGGGTGACTACCAAAACTCTTGATGAGCAGGGCATGCCGGGTTGAGTCCACCGGTTCTGAGCCGTGACAACTGATTCCGTGTAGGAGCTGTGCCCTTGTCGTGCCAAGGTGTTGCTGCTAGCGTCGGCTCATGGGTTCCCTCATGCCGTTTCGCGGGCACAACAACAGAGTGGCGCCGTGCCTGCTCCTTAGCGTAGCACCTTCGGCAATTTGCGCCAAGCCCAGACGCCCACATTGGAGCGGACTTAGTCAGCGTGCTTTCGAGGAGCTTCCACTGTGCACCGGTTACGCCTCACCCGAGTGGCTGGCCAGCCTGCGCACCTGTCCGGGCTGCAGCAGCTTCGAGCTCCTCGGCAGACCCGGGGCCTTGCTGCAGGCCTCCCGGCGGGCCCCGACAGCTGGGTGGTGGCCGTAGTGCAGGAACTGATCGATTCCATGACTGGCAGTTACCTGATCCGTACGGCGTCGGGCACTGCGTACCTGGTCGACCTGACGTCTCCTGACCGCACGGTTACCCGGCTCAAGCAGGAATTCCCGGGTGTGCCCGACGAAGAGGGAGACTTCCCGGTCAGCGCCCTGCGCCGGGACGGGGAACCGATACCCCTGATCCAAGTCATCCACCTGGTCGTCGGTTGCAGGGGCGACTACCTGCTGGACCTGATTCAGGACGGCCGGACGCTGACCCGCCGCACCACCACACCCATCGTTTCCATAGAGGAGCTGAAAGCCGGCGATGGTCACTGAGGAACAGCTTTCGAGGATTCTGCAGGCCGCGCGGAGTGTCGCCTGTGACGCGGTCTGGCGGGTAGACCCCGCACTGGCGGACGTTGAAGAGAAACCCGACCTTTACCTGATCGTCCGGGTCGGTGAGGGTCGCACTGTCAGTGCCAAGACCAGAGACTGGCTGCAGGACGCTATCCACGGAATCGCTCCTGGGATCCGCGTAGCCGTTGGAGACATCCACGACCTGAACCCTTTGGCGATTCCCGAGGACATGGACATCTGGCTCTCGATGAGGCCGTTGGAGGACTAACGGTGAGCTACGACGCGACGGGGTTCATGCTCAAGGTGCTCCGAGACAATCTTGGCGTGGAGGACACGCCCGGCTGATCGGTGCCGGTGTCGACGAGATGGCCGGGTGGTGGAAGGGCGGACGCCGGCCGACCCCGGCGCAGCTGAACCGGATCGGGGAGGTCTACGGGTACTGGCGTGAATCGGAGCAGGCCGCTGCTGAGGCCGAGGCCGCCGAGCGCCGGCAGCTCTTCGACCGGCTGGCAGCGGCCCGGAGGGAACGGACGGCCCGGTCAGGGCGGGTTCCGGCCGAGCAGCTTGCACAGGAGCTGACCGCTCACCTGGCCGGGGCTGCCGAGGCAATCCGCGTGAGGCTGCCGTGGATCGACCGGCTGCCACCGGCCGACCAGGCCTGGCTGATCGGCCGGATCGTCCTAGCCGCCGATGCCGGCGACACCGCCGCCCTCGTCGAAGCCATCACCTCCTGGCAGGACGCACCGGCCGAACCGGCGCCGCTGAATGGAGATCGCCCCGGAGAACAGGATCAGCCGCCCGGGCCGGAGGAGGCTGGCGGCCTCCCGCGCCTGACGGCCACGGGCCTGTCCGCGCGCATCAGGTCCGAGCTGGGCGGCCGGGGGCCGGGCCAGGACGACCTGGACGCCTTCTGCCGGGGGCTTCTGGAGGCGTTCACACCGGATGCGGCCTGGCTGTGGCTGCAGGGCCACAATCCGCGTCTCGGAGGCAGGCCGATTGATGTGCTGGCCGTTGCCGGCACGGAACCGGTCCGGGACGCCATCCGGGCCTACATCCAGGGCGCATTCGACTAGAAGACACTCGTCCTGCCCGGGGGCAGGCAGGACGAGTAGCGGCGGCCAGGCCGGCGCACGGAAAGGAGCAGGGATGACAGATAATCCGTTCGAGGGGCTTCCGGAGCGTGACAGGAAGCGCATCGACCTGCTCCTGGCGCTGATTGCTCAGGACTGGAAGCGCACGGGACCTGACCAGCGCTTCTTCCAGTACGTCGCCAACCGAGCCGATGATCTCGGGGTGGGGGAGGAACCCTTCATGGTTGAGGACGACGCCGTGATCGAGGCCCTGCTGGCCCGCGCCGGACACGGCAGGAAACAGGACGCGGGGGATGCTTCGGAATACCTTGTGTCCGGCCCGGCGAATGCGAAGCGCCTGAAGGAGAGCCTCCGCAGACTCGAAGGAAAACGGTCCGCGGAGGCTGCACAGCGGCGACGGATCAGGATCGCTGCTGCCCGTTTGAGATGCACCACCGACTCCCGCCTTGGCCGGAGAACACCCCAGTGGGTCATCGACCTGGCCGAAGAGGATCGGTGGGAGACGTGAAGAGCACTGAATGTGTGGTCGGTCAGAGGCCTGCGGTTCTGGCCGGTCGGCCACCGGCCGTTTGCGAATCCGCCCATGTCCTCACGGACTCAAACAGGAACTGGATGCAGGGGCTCAGGTCCCGATGTCTGCGGGTGACTGGGACCCGCATAAAGCTGGTAGATCCCTTGCCTTCGCGTACTGGATCACCGCGGAAGTCGAACGGGAGCATGTCGTCATGCCTGGTGGTAGACGTCGTGCCACTGTCAACAACAAGTAGGACCCCATGAGCCATATCGATCAAGAACAGGTACCCGTAGCTGCCCGACTTTTCCCATATTCGGGCAGGAACCGGGCGAAATCGACGCACCCCTATGCAGGCGCCAGTATCAAGGACGGTCTGGAGGAGGTCCGGTGGCGCTATCCCAAATCGGAAGGTGACGGAGAGGTGCACGTTGTGGATGGCACCCCGTTTACTGGTGACATCACCCGTGCCGTACCCATCCGTATCGGCAGCAAGTATCTGCACCGCACGTACCACGAGGGTCTTTACGTGGTGGGGCAGACCAGACAGCAGGTCTGGTATGAATCCATGGCCGAATACGTGGCGCTGATGCAGATCGAACACACAATGTCGGTAGCCTCAGTCGCCTCGCAGCCGTGCTGTTTCCTGTTCCGCGGCGAAATGGCTCATTACCCGGATTATGCGGTGAAGACCACGGTTGGGGACACCATCATCATTGACGTTCACGACATGCAATCGACCGGCCTGCGCGACGTCGTCAAGTTCAACCGGACCGCGCATGTCTGTGAGCAGCTCGGCTGGGGTTACACCGTTATCGAGCCCCTGCGCTTGCACGAGGAACGCAACCTGGTCTGGCTCGCCGGCTACCGGCATTGGTACGCCGTACCGGACCCGGAACTGGAGGTGCGGATCCTGGACGCGGCCTCGGCTCCCATTGGGCTGGTGGCTTTGGCGCGCAAACTGGACCCGGATCTTGAATGGCGGCATCTGCCAGCTGTTTACCACCTCATGTTCACCGGCGTCCTTGGCTATGACAGTGCACTGCCCTTGGACGACGGCACCTTGGTTTGGAAAGCCTGACGGCGATGCAGGACAACCCGCTTGAACTGGACCCGGCGCGGCCTGTCACCCTGGACGGCGTGGACTACATGATTGAAGGCCGCCAGGGCTCTAACCTGGCCCTCTTCAACACGCTGACCGGTCAGACCCTGACCATGACGTACTCCGCGGTCATGCGCCGTATTGGACTGTCCGATATTCCGCTGGACCATGTCGTCGACATCCGGACCGCTGATGCCAGGTTGGGGCCGCTGCAGAAGTGGTGGAAGAACTTTCTCACCCGCCAGGTCGAGGAGGTGGCGTACGGTAAGCCGCACGACGAACTGACGTACCGGCCCGAATACGACCCGGCGTCCACGACCCAGGATCAGCGACTCGACCGGAAAGCAGCAGAACTAACCCCGCTTCAAATGCGCGGCACCTCCCGGTCGAACCTGAAGAAGCTGGTCGGCAAGCTGAAGAAGCAGAAGTCCACGGGTCTGGTGGACGGCCGCTCTATCCGTATCCGCGATCCGTTCGCCAAAATCGACGCCCGGCTGTACAGGATGATGGCCCAGCGGGTAGCTGCGGCGAAGGATGACTCAACGGCCACAACCGAGCAGCTCATCGCAGACGTCAGCGGCGACTGGATCGGCCAGTACCCGGACGAGGCTGACCGGCTGCCATCTCCCTCCACGCTCCGCCGCAAGTTCGACCTCCTGACGGACGGCCGATATACCAAGGAAAGTGCGAACAACCGCCGCACGAACGAGGGAGCCCCCAAACGTTATATGGAAGGACGGCCCGCCTTCGCTCCCGGAGAGGAAGTGCAGGTCGATTCGACAACACTGGACGTCGAAGTACTTGGCGACGACGGCGAACCTTTCCGCCCCATTCTGACCACGTTTATCTGCAAGGGAACCCACAGCATCCTCGCGATTATGGTCACGAAGAGCGTCAAAGGCGTCGATCTGGCGTATCTGCTGGCCAAGGCACTGTCGATTCCCGATCTGCGCCCCGGACCGGACCTGCCATACAACCTAAACGAGCTCCGCAGGTTGCCGTGGGCCGAGGCACATATCGAAGCCGACCTCGAGGGCAAGGATACCGGCCGACCCATAATCATGATCCGGCGCATCGTCACTGACCTCGGGCCGGATTACCAATCGAATGCCTTCCTGGCCGCATGCCACCAGTTCTGCATCGATGTCACCAACGCGGCCCCCGGAACGGGCACCGACAAGGCCATCGTGGAACGGTCCCACCGTACAATCAAGGACTTGTTCTGTCGCTATCTGCCGGGCTTCACCGGCGGTAACCCGGACAACCGCGGTAAGAACATCGATCACATCAGCATTCACACGCTGGCCTATGTCCTGGACCTGTGGGTGCGCCACGTGTGGCAAAACCTGGAGACCAGCGCGTTGCGCAACCCGGAACACCCGGGCCGCCGGTACAGCCCGAATACCATGTATGAGGCCCTGACCTACCGTACCGGGTGCCTGTACGCCCCCATCTCCCCAGATACGTACATCAGCCTGTTGCCGGTTGAAGACCACAAGATCGGCCGCATGGGCTTCCAGATGAGTCACCGGCGGTACGACACCCCGGCCCTGAACCCTTACCGCGGCAAGCCGTCGGGGAACGCACTGCTCGGGGACCTGTGGGAAGTCCACTACGACCCCAACAACCCGGCAATGGTTTGGGTCCGCATCCCCGACTTGGAATGCTTCCCGGACGCCGGAGCCTACATCGAGTGTCCCTGGGTGAACGCTGAGGCGTTCGACGCCCCGTTCTCAAGGGCAATCCGTGAAGCAGCCGAAAACCTTGCACAGCTCGGTTACCAGATTACAAGCAGGGAACGCCATGCCCTTTCGCGGCGAATTGTGAAGGGGGCCTACGCGGCGGCAGAAAAGGAGGATCGCGACGCGGAGAAGCGGGAAGCCGCGGAGAAGCTCGCCGCCGAACAGGGCATGGCCCGCCCAAATCCCAAACAAGTGGTGGAACCCGAGGTCCCTTCATCAGTCTCGCCTGGTGTGGAGGATACCAACGGGTACGACCTGTTCGATCCCGATGCCATGGTCGACGCCATGGATGCCAGACAGTACGACACTCCGGACACAGACAGCGCCGGTACCAGTTCCGAGTCCGAGGTGAGTGGCTCAGAGATGACTGCTGTGGTCAGCCCCGATCCGGACAATCATGCCGATGACTGACGAAAGCAGGACGCGATGACCGAGGGCATACTCCAGCAACCCCGCCAGCCCATCGAGGACGACACGGCCCTGACGAGGTGGGAATCCCTAAACCGGGTACTCGGACGTCGCCGCGAACGCTTCACGATGGTGGACCGGAACGTATACGAGGCAATGAAAGCCAACGAGCGGAGAGAATTCAACGAAGCCCGCATCAAATACATGGCCGGAGGAATGATCGTCACGACCGAAACCATCAACGACCTCGTCCGGCAGTTCACAAAGGCCGACATGATGAACAGCGGATCGCTGATCGGACGCCGCGGCGTGATGCTTTCCGCCCCCGCGTCTTCCGGCAAGTCCACCGCCTGCCTGGCACTGATCCAGTACTACCTAAGCAGGTACGAGAAGGAGAACCCCGGTGCCATCGAAGGCGGGGCGGTACCGGCCATTTACGCCTCCATCCCGGCTACCCGTACCGTCAAGGGAACCCTCCAGCGCATCGCCCGGTTTCTCGCACTGCCGTTCAGGAAATCGGACACTGAGACGGATCTGGCTTCCATGCTGCAAGAGGTCCTGCCTGCCGTTGGCACCAGACTGATCGTATTGGACGAAGTCCAGATGCTCAGCGGCGCCGAATCCACATCCCGTCCTGCAGTGAACAACCTGAAAGATCTAACCAACTACTTCCAGGGCACGATCGTATACTCCGGGCTAAATCTGACGGGTTCCGCCCTGTTGTTCGGAGAACCAGGCCTTCAACTGAGACGGCGGGTATTCAACGTCAGGGTCGCCAACTTCACCGGCAAACAAGTTACCGAACAACAGGCTAACGCGTGGGCAAAGCTCGTGAAGGCCTTCGCCAAGAGCCTGCCGCTGTACACCACCGACCCGGACGCTATACAGTCCGAAGCTGATTGGCTGCGGGAATTCACCGGCGGGAACATTGGCACACTGAAGGCCGTCCTGTTCGATGCCGCCGCCACCCTGATACTCCAGGATGCGCCCGACCGGGAAACCCTTACGCGGCAACTGCTGGAACAATCCGTGCGCGATTATGCCGCGGAAACGGACGACACGGGCGTCCATCCACCGGCACCGCTCAAGGGTGCAAGGACTCGAAAGAAACTTGTCCGCGATGCCGGCTGACCCGCACCGCCTTCTGCCGGCGCCGCTACGGATCCAGGCCTGGCCGGGGGAGACCGTCTACAGCTTCGCCAATCGCTTGGAACAGCGGCTGAAAGCCACCAAAGGCGTCATCAGCCATCTGGCTTACGCCGAGGCCGCACGCCGTCTCGGGAAGCGGGCCATATCTAGCCAGACCACCAACCAGATGGTCAAGATCTGCGAAGCAATGTGCGGCTTGCCGACGGGAACCCTGACCACCCCAATGGGCAATCAGCCGATGTCCTCGCACATGTGCAGGGACTGCACCGGTGCACCCTGTGTCGAATACGTCTGGACGGGTGGAAATTACACCTGCAGCATCCACCGCCGGTGGATAGCAGTCGGCCCGTCCCCAAAACGCCCGTCCACGTATGCCCCTCATCCTTACGGTCCCTACTCGTCGGAATACCTCAGCCCGGATGTGGTCGAGGCGGACCTGCTGTATCAGGCACTCGCTGCCTGCGGCCGAATCACCGACACGCTGGTCGATGAGGTCGTGCGCCGGGTCGATTCTGCGCTCGGTCAGGAACACTGCGGCTATCCGCGACCCGGCAATCTTCCGACCGTCACCGCCGTCCTGACACTGCTTACCGAACCAGAAGTGCAGGCCGCGGTGCTGGACGAGGCAGTGACGTTTGCGGAGAGGTACTCCCGGCTTGTTGCTGTCCTGGACCGCAGCGTGCCCGGATCCGGCCCGGAGCTGTGTGACCAAATATGGCTGCTTCTGAGACCCACAGCTGTCTGGGTCCGGACTATCCTGCTTAGCGAGGCTGCGGTCGAAAAATTTGATCCGGTAATCATCCCGGATCCGGGTCTGGACCTGTCGATGGTTCGGTATCCGCTGGAACCGTTCAGGAGGTCCATGGACTGCCTCCGGACCGCAGGGCAGGATGATAGCCGGTGGTGGAAGGACCGCTTCGTTCTCCAGACATCATGGGACCGGGACCGACGACGTCTCTTGATCTGCAGTAACGGGCACGTCCAGCGGAGCCTGAGGGCACACGCACGTAGATTTGAGGACGAAGACTTCCATTGCACTATCTGCACCGGATCCCGTGTCGTAGCCGGGCTAAGTTCGCTGGGTGACGTCATGCCCCGATTCGTCACCGAATGGGACTACAGCGCCAACGACGGGCTTACCCCGTTCAAAGTCTCGCCGGGGTCCAACCGCAAGGTCGGCTGGATCTGCGCCATGGGGCACCACTACAAGGCATACATTGCTAACCGAACAATTCAGCACACCGGGTGTCCGGATTGCGCAGCAGTACGCTTCCGCAGTTTCGCAGCCACCCACTCGGAACTCGCCGAACTTTGGGATGGCGAGGCCAATGGGAATCTCAAGCCTACGGACGTGACATCGGGAGACACCGTTACAAAGGTTCATTGGCGTTGCAAAAAGGGGCACTCCTTTATCCGGTCGCCTGCCTACATGCTGCAGTCCAGAGGCCGCTGCACCTCCTGCCACGGCAGGACTTTGACAGTTGGCGCCAAGAATTTGGCGACGCGCCGGCCGGATATAGCCTCTTGGTGGCATCCAACGAAAAACACCGGGCTGACTCCGGACATGGTCAGGCCCGGGAGCGATCTACTCGTGTGGTGGCAATGCCCGGAGGGACACGAATTTCAGGCAGTCATTGGTAACCGATGCCGGCAAGGCAAGTTGACCTGCCCCGTTGACACAGGCTGGTTGCTTCTGCCGGGAGTAAACGACGTGGCCACTAAGGAGTCTGACCTAGTGAAGGATTGGAACAGCAGTCGGAACGGAATGGAGCCGTTTCAAACAGTCCGAGGTCGTCGCCCATGGTGGTGGACATGCTGTTTCGGCCACACCCAGCGGGCTACAGTGGCGCAGCGCCGTCGATCCGGCGGCTGTACCGAATGCGCACCAGAAGACCGTGTATCCAAAGGGCAATTGAAGCTTACCCAGGGACGAAATGGTTGGGACAAGCGCAAGAAGAAGCAAAACGACCCACAGCCATAAGTTATGCGACACGTCGGAAGGGGCCACGGTCCCGTCATGCGTTCTGAGCAAGGACTAAGCCTTGAGCAAGGCAGCAACTGTAGCAGTTGGGGCACCCGGCCGGGCTTTTTTACGCGCGGGGTATACGCAAATCCAGAGAGCCCGGAAATCCACGACGGATTAACTGACGGGCTAGCTGCGGGGAGTGTCGCGCTAAAGGACCGGCTTGTGGGAGGCTCAGGTCGGAGGCTGTTAAGCATGGCCACGGCTGCGGGTCAGTGCTGCTTCGCCGTGCGTTCCAGCGCTGCGATGCGGATGGAACGCCCGCGCACCTTGACGCCACCAGTGCAGTGAGCAAGATGCTGTACGAGCGGTACGGGTTCACGGAACTTGGGTGATGGAAGTAGCCAGCTCGCCCTCGACGCGGCGCAATCCCGATTAACTTGAGCCTGACGCCGGTCAGGGAGTTGCCTCGGCCTGGATGCCGTCCCGGGGGCCGCCTCGAGCAGATGGGGCAGGATCACCGGCTGGATATACGGCCGCCTAGCCCGAAACCGGCAACATCCGAGCGGTGCCCCTCCGCCCGAGGGGCGCACCTCGTTTCCCGGGGCCGGTGCTCCACCTCTGGAACTGGGGCGGGGAATACTGAGGGCTGAGCCGTTTGTGCCAGACTGGGACCATGGTTGACTCCCTGCCTGCCGCCTCCGACCGCATCGTCACCGCGGAGCGTACGATCGCCGCGCCGGCCGACGCCGTCTTCACCCTGATCGCCGACCCCGCCCGCCAGCCCGAATGGGACGGCAACGAGAATCTGGCGCAGGCCGCACCGGGCCAGCGGGTCACCGCCGTGGGGGACGTCTTCCACATGAGACTGACCAACGGGCAGGACCGGGAGAACCACGTCGTTGAGTTCGAGGAGGGCCGGCGCATCGCCTGGCTCCCCGCGCCGGCCGGGGAGCAGCCGCGTGGGCACCGATGGCTGTGGGAACTCGAGCCGGCGCGCGACGGCACCACGCTGGTCCGGCACACCTACGACTGGACCCGGCTCACAGATGAGACCCGCTTCGCGCGCGCCCGGGCCACGACGCGCGACACCCTGATGGCCTCGATCAACCGGCTGGCTGCCCTCGCCGAGGGGTGACCGGTGGCGGATGACCCGGTGCCGGACCTGATCGAATCGTTGGCGGTCCATGACGCCATCCTGGACGAGACGGCGAAGACCCTTCGCGCCACGGTGCCCTCCCGCCGCCGGAAAGGTGCACAGGCCCTTTGCCTAACCGCCCCGCCCTGCTGCTTTCGCGCCTGTATGGCGGGATCACCGCTGCAGTCCTAGTATCTGTGACGATAACCGTGACTATGTCGGCCGGGCACTTCCTACCGGCAGACCGACCCGATAGGGGAGTGGAACGTTGGAGGACCGGCTTACGCAACGGCGCTCTGCTGTTCAACACTGATCGGTGGATCCCGGCGAGGCCGGCGGCGCGATGGGTGCCGGGCCTCAGTGTGACGGGAGTGAGAAGAGGCCGGCGATCAGTTCGACCGTGCGGCCCCGTTTCTTATAAATAGCTGCAACTGCGGGATGAGGAGCAGACAATGCTGATGCGGTGGGCCCGCTTCGGTTACTGCTATGACCACCAGTCCGACTCGTTGATTTCTTCGCCGTCGGCGGCCTGCAGGACAGCCGCTCGTAGGTCCGACCATGGCGTGGCGCCGTTGGCGAGTCGGATGACTGCATCGAGTCCGATGCTTGCGAAGCCCTGCCGTTCCAGAATGCTCCTCGGCAGGACGTGGAAAGTCCATTGGCCCAGATCGAGCGGCCGGTAGTCTGCGTGTGTCATTGCTGTCTGCACACAGAAGACATATACGTGGGCGTTCAGACTTTTCCCGGCCGGGTCATAACCATGCCGGGGGTGGTACCGGGTCCCCTGCAGTCCGCTGAATACGATCCGGCTGGGCCGACGCTGCTCCCAGGCCTGAAGGTATGCCGAGGACTTGACCTCTACCCGAATTCCATCGAGCAACAGGTCGTAGGCGTCCCACTCCACGCGGCTGACCTCGTGCAGGCCAAGTGCCTTCGCTACGAGGAACTCGGCTAGGTAGCCGCGAGCGTTGTTCATGCGCAGGTCGCTCATCGCGAATCGCCAGAAGTCAGCGACGGTTGCATCCAGGCCGATGAAACGGTCAGAGCCATCGATGGCAGATGCCGGGGGCGGAACAATCCATGCTTCATCAGCCATGGCAGAACGGTACGGCCATCGGCGTGTTTTGGGCAGGCAGAGGGCGGCTAAGAAGCACATACATTGCCGAATTCTCCGGCGGTTGTGTCTCAGCAAAGGCAGCGTGGGCAGGATGGGCGGTTCTTGAAGGAGAGCCTTGTCTCATCAACATGTCTCACTTCCGTTAATCTCAGAGGCACGAAAATCAACCTTTGATGTGACTGGGGCAGTGTGGCGGGAGTCAACAGATCCATTGATCAGGAGCCGGGCCGCTCGATCACCGGAAGGCCTGATTCGGTGCTTCTTTTAGAAGTAGTCGTTCGGGTTTGCCGATGCGGAAAGCGCGACCCGCGCGGCGATCACGAGGGCCAGCACGTGAACGTTGTCACCCGCAGTCGATAATCTTGTCTCGGGAGCGAACCGCAATAGAGTTGGGGGATAACGATGGTTGAACAGCTCGACGTGAGCACTATCAAAGTGGGCATCGGCAAGACTTTACGAAATGCCTCGACGCAGATCGTCGAGCAGGTTGGAAGCGTTAAGGAAGCCGCCAGAGACACCGCCGGGAAACTGGCCGTGAAGGCGGCTGACTCCTACGAAGAGGTTATTGCGGAGTACAACGCCGCCTTCACCGCGATGAACGACAAGGGTCTTTCGCTCCTGCGTCAGCGCGAACGATCGGCGGACCTGATCGAGCTCGTCGAGCTGCTGGTGAATAGTATCTCCAACACCCCGAAGTCGTTCGAGACCTCCTTCGGTGAGATTGGAGTCCACAAAGCCGAGTTCCTGGATGCGGAGGAGTTCGCCCGGAAGGATCTCGAAGCTGCCCAGCAGTCTGCTGCCGGCGCCGGCGCCGGGTTGGCCGCGGGGGCTGCAGTCGCGAGCGTGGCGCCGACGGCTGCGATGTGGGTCGCCACCACATTCGGCACTGCGTCGACTGGTACTGCAATCTCAACTCTCTCCGGAGCCGCTGCGAGTAACGCGGCTCTTGCGTGGCTTGGAGGCGGCGCCCTGGCTGCCGGAGGTGGGGGTACCGCTGTAGGCGGCTCTCTGCTGGCGCTTGCCGGACCCATCGGGTGGACTATCGCAGGAGCCTCCCTCCTCACGTCGATCGCGCTGTTCGCCAAGAAAAAATTCGAGAATCGGGAGGCAAAGCAGGAGGCCCTCACTGCGGTGAAGCGAAACACCGCTTTGGTCAAAGGTGAAGATGCTCAAATCGACGAGCTCCTTCGGAAGACAACCGCGCTTCGCATAGAGCTGATGAACTGCTATGGCGAAGCACTGGTGTACTTTGGTGCCGACTTCCTTTCGCTCTCCGATTCCCAACAGAAGAAGCTGGGAGTCCTCGTGAACAACACGAAGTCATGCGCAGCCCTGCTGGCCATGCGCATCGAGCGCGGCGCATCGGATGAATGAAATAACGAAGTTCGTCAGGAGCAACCAAGAGCAGGCGGTCGCTTCCTGGGTGAACTATCTCAATCAACTCCGCATTGACCACCTACTGAGCTCGTTCAGGCAGCAGGACGAGAACCTCTTGAACGCACTAACCAGTGTTGATGAAGCTATCAAGAAGATCGACCTCGAGGTGGTCACCGCCAATCGCGGCGGGCAGCACGGCATGCACGGCTTCATCGCGGAAATCGCCGAGGTGGGTATCAGCAATGCCCGGAGACAGATCCTCGGCCAAGAGCCCGTCTACCGGTGGGTGAACGACAACGGGCCCGTGGACCTGATTCGCAGCGGCGTGGAGATTCAGCAGAAGTTCGTCGCAGCAGGCGGCCGCTTCTCACTAGGAGCAATCACTGAGCACCTCCAGAAGTATCCCGACTACGTGCAGAACGGCGGGAAGTACCAGATCCCCAGTGATCACTTCGAGGTGATCAAGAGGCTGTACTCTATGCCGCCCGAGGAAGCAGGAAAGCTTCTGTCGCGCAGCGGCGGCGGACCGTCCTTCAGGGACTGGCAATGGATCGAGGCGTTCTTCAAAGAGGGATCGATCAGTATTGAATCGCTCGAACCATCGACGCTCAAATACCACGAGGTACAGAGGGGCGTCTACGAGTCGACCATGGCGGCCGAGGAAACCTCCCTCCTTTCCACCGACCAGTCCCTGCGCGACAACGCCTTTGAAGAGAGCCTGCCAAGCCTGCAAGAAGGAGCGAAGGCCACGCTTGCAGCCGCCGTGATAGAGGGCGGGACCGCTTTCGTGCTGGCCGTGGTCGCCAAGAGTCGGGAAGGAAAGCGGCTTAGAGAGTTCAGCCAGCAGGACTGGCTCGACATCGCAGGCGAGACCGGCTTCAGCTTCGTCAAAGGCGGAGTCCGAGGCTTTAGCATCTACGCGCTGACGAATTTCACCGCCACGTCCGCAGCCGTCGCCAGCTCGATTGTCACCGCCGCCTTCGGTATTGCAGGGCAGGCGAACAAGCTCCGCCGTGGCGAAATCGACGAGCTGGAGTTCATCGAGAACTCGGAGCTCGTCGCCTTGGAGGCCGCCGTGAGCGCTCTGTCTTCTTTTGTCGGCCAGGCGCTCATCCCGGTTCCAGTCCTCGGCGCAGTTATTGGCAACACGGTCGGAACCATAATGTACAAGGCGGTCGCATCGTCCCTCTCGAAGCGAGAGGCCGAGCTGATCGAGCGTTACCTCGGCGAGCAGCGCGTGCTCGACGAGCAGCTCGCCGCCGAGTACCAGGAGCTCATAGAGAAGTTGGACCAGGGCATATCCGACTATCTCGGATTGCTCGAACGAGCCTTCTCGCCTGACGTGCATGTCGCGCTCATTGGATCATCCGAGCTGGCACGAGGATTCGGTGTGCCTACAGACGAGATTTTGGATTCCGAGGAGAAGGTTCTCGCCTATTTCCTCGACTAATTTCTTCCCTCAGAACATCGGGCAACATTGAAATCCGCTGAGCTCTTCCGGACGGTTTGGTAGGGACATGGGCCATTCCCTGCTTCATCACTTGGGCCGGGGTCCCTGAACCCATAGTGAAAACGAGGACTCGTTGTTAGACGGCTGAATGGCGTGAGTGCTGCATCAAGGTCGTTCAGGGCTTGTTTGGACACTGATCCGATGGGCAGGCTGAGGTATTCGTGACATGACGTACTAAGAGAGGGTTGACCTTCGGAAGTGCGGATACAGTCTTGGCCCGGGAGTTCTCGCAGCTGCTTCTACTCGCATGCTATGAACGCCAATAACCGTGAGTATGACAACAGTTGCATGGACACTGAATCACCTGCGGGCTACCTGCATAGTGGGCATGCAGTCCGCGGCTGTACTCGTACACCCAGCCGATGATGGAGACCGTAGCGAAGCCGGCGCCGATGTAGACGATCCACCAGCCCGCGGCCGGGCCCGGGAAGCCGGTCGCGGCGGCCCCGACAGCGTAATCGGCCACCAGGGGCTGAAGTGCCCCTGCTCGCCGGCACCCTCGTGGATCTCCGCGTCCAGGCGGTCCTCCGGGCGCGGCCCGACGCGCCGGGACGTGAAGAGAATCTACTCGTCCTTGGAATGGATCGTTAGTTTCGCTCCGGCGTCGGCCTACGTCTACCACGAGTCCCTGGTCGGGCGGCGGTACGCCAGCTGAACCTCTGGCATTGAAAGCGCGCCGTTCAGCACTGGGCGGCGCTGACAGGCACGTTCCCAGCGCGTCCTCCTAGGTCCCGGGCTGCCTGGGTCCCAGATCATCGCGCAGCAGGCTCTCGACTCGACCCAGAAGCTCCTCATCAGCTGCCGCGAGAAGACGGACCACTCTGCCAAACCGGTCGTCGTCAGCAGGTGCGGACGACCAGAGTTGCTCGTCGCCGGCATGCCGGACGACATCGGCACGCGGCTCGCCGGTCATGGCTACCGGCGGCAGCGTCTGCTGCATCCCCTCGGCTAGCTTCAAAATGGCCCCGACCCCGATGGCCGGATCAACATCGGTGCGCACCTTCTGCCCGACTAGCGTAATCAACGCGACCCCGGCCCTGAGGGCCGGATCGATGTCGGTGCGCAGGTTCTGGCCGGCCTCGGCTAGCGCCTTGGCTAGCGCCATCAACGGATCAACTTCGGTGCGTCGGTTCTGGCCCTTCACCTTCGCCTTGAACTCGAAGGCAACCTCGCGTTCGCTCTGCAGGTCGCGGATCAGCAGGTCGTACGGACCAGTGTCCATCCACTGGATCCGCTCTTGCTCCTTCATGCACGCAAGCAGCGGCCGGGCCGTCGCCACCGACGGCGCCTGCGCACCGCGCTCGATTCCGCGGACAAACGACACATGCACGTCCGCCTGATCGGCAAGTTGCTGTGGGCTGAGGCCGCTCCGTTTGCGCATGTCCTTGAGCAAGGCGCCGAAGCGGTGGTTGCCCTGCGTCCCCGCTGCCACCTGCCATGGGCCCTCGTACTTGGTGTCCTCATCATCGCTCACAAGAAAAGAATACAAGATCCTCTTGCGCGGCGCATCGAGGCTGTGTCAGCCTATGAAACATGATCTTCTATTCCTCTATCGAACCTGTACCCACATCCTCCCGCTCCGCCCTCCTCGCCGGTTTGGACAACCTCCCCGCACTGCTTAGGGAGAGATGGCCAGCGCCCCAAGCTTCGGCGTGCGGTCAAGGAGCCCTTGCGCTGGCCGCTTCTGTGCACCACCTGCTGATAGTTGCACAGCGCCGCACGCTCTTTCGCCACGCCGCCGAGCTGGCTGCTCGGGACCTGCGGTGGTGGGAGTGCCCCTCCGGTCCCGACGAAGCCAACCGATCTCTGATCGCGGCGGGCACTGCGCTGACGGCGGCGCAAAGTGCAGCCAACCGTGTCAACCCCGCTGTCCACGCCTACACAACCGGGCACGGCATCCCCGTCCCGGCCGCCGCCTGAGAGGTCCGTCATGCCCATCGCAATCCTCTATTACCTTGCTGCCGGAGCCATCGGCGTCGGCGGCCCCGCTGCCGCAGTACTACTCTTCCGACTCGGCCAGCAGGAGGGCGCTGCCCACCTACGGCGCCGGGACGCCGAGTCGCTCGCCCGGCTCCTGCGAACCGAGACCGACCTAGCCACGCGGCGCGAGCAGGCGCGCGCCGCCGGAGTCGACCCGGACCTGGTTGAGCAGGGTTATCGCGACCTACGAGACGGGCTCGTCACAATCAATCAACTCCTGGCCCACCTGCGCAGGTTCAGCCTCGAGTGACACGCGGGCCCGACAGCGGCATGCGCCACTGCCGTGGCTGGACCAGGTGCCGCCAGCCAACCGTGCCTGGCTGGTCGGCCGCATCGTTCTGGCCGCCGACACTGTTGACACTGCAGACCTCGTTCCACCACGCTCGGCAGGGGCAGGGCTGTTGAACCGGCACCGCCGGGAGGTGGCGTCCCGTGACTCCGCTGACCTGTGCCGGCGGAGCCGCTGTGGGGCACCTCCAGGCCTACATCCAAGGTCTCTTCGACTAAGAGGCCAATAGCCAGCGCGAACACGGCGGTCACCTCCGTCCGGAGAATTTTCCCAATCGCCGCTTTCTTGGGAATCTTCACGGATGCTCAGGTTCTGGCGGTGCTGGATGAAGCGGCGTTGTTCACGGGGGAATGCAAGGTTTCGGTCACCTTGAACTCGAGAGCGTGCGGGCAGGCCTGGTCATGGCGTTGCATGAAGCCGTGCCTGCGTCCTGGGTGAATCCATGGGGTTGGGGGATGGGTGGTGAAGGCTGGGATGACGCCAACGGTGACTTACTCCTCGGTCGTAGCTAAAATTCGACTCCCATTTGATGATTGCAACCATGGAACTTCATGGAACTTCGTGGTAGGTTGTGCGAATCATGGAAAACGAGGAACTGATAGCCGTGCAGCGGCAGATTGACGTGCTCAACGCCCGCCTCGGGCAGGCACTCGGGCGCGGTGATTTGGATAGTGCTCGTGCGTTGCATGCCGAGCTCGCCGAACTCGACGTGCGCCGGATGCACTTATTGGAACGCGCCACAGCCGGTGACCGGCCTGCGGCGCCTCATACCCTCGATCAGCCGCAACCGCCAGCTTTAACCAAAGGCAATGCTGAACGGCCGTCCGCCGAACCCGACGCCAGCGAACGGCCCCTGCGCGAGGCGGTGCTGGACTATCTTCACCTGACCGGTCGCCCCACGTCGGTACAGCTACTTACCGACCTAGCCCGAGCCCGAGACGACTACCGCCTGCCGGGCGCCCGGCTGGCCAGCCTCCGCAGAGACGAAGAACGCAGTTTCCGCTCCACGGCCAGCCGACCGACATACGTGGTCCCGGCCCTGACCTACGACCGCTTTACCCCCGTGCGCGGAGTCCTGGCCTCATCCGCCTGGCCATTACCCCTGCGTCTGATCGCACCCGCCTCATCGCGGGTGGACTTCCTGCATACCGTTATCGCACTCACCCGCGACGGCGCCGCGCGCTCAGCGATCGCCAGGCAGTCAAAGACCGACAGCACGGGACAGCGGATGGACCTGCTGTTGCGCAAGCTGGCCCGCACGATCCCGGACGCACTCGAGCCGTCGCACGTGCTGCTCGACTTGGACCGCATCGTGCAGGCAGCCTCAGCCGAACTCGCCGTCATCGAAACAGCCGACGCGGACGAGCGAAATGCTGCTGCGGACCGGGCGCGGACCCAGCTCCAGGATCCGGCCGAGCGGCTGTTCGGTCACAAGCCGACCGTGATCACCAACCGTAACCACAAGGAGGCCTGATGCCGACACGCAGCCGGAACCGCACAGGCGCTTCGGCGCCGCCGCCCAGCCCGCTGGACGCCTTCCGCGGCCCGAACCCACCCGGCGCGCTCACCGCGCGCGGCATCACCGCAACCTTGGAAATGCCTGGTTGCCTCCGCCGGGCCGTGTTCGATGCCGCCGGCATCGGGCTCGACACCATCGCACCAGTGCTTGGATGCCCCCGTGGCGAGCAGGCGCAGCACGCCTTCTCCCGCGGCAATACGTTTGAAGAGCGCGTCATGGCCAATGGCTGCGCGGAACTGCTCGCCTTGCTGCGCGCTCATCTGGGCCTGGACATCTCCCAGGTCCGGGTTGTCGATCTGTCCGCCCAACAGGTCCGCGCCGACCATGGGCGCGCCAACAACAGCCTCCGTGCCACCTTGACCCGCCAGCATTTGATCCGGATGCTGTCTGGTGACCCCAGTGCCGCGGTGCTGCTGCGGCACGCAATGACCACCTTGCAGGTCGGCAGCCGGATGGCCTATCTCGAGCAGGACGCCCTCGCGGTCGTCACCGATGGCACTATCAGTATCATCGAGGTAAAGAGCTTCCCGAAGCTCGACGGCCGCGCCGACCCGGGCAAGGCCGACGCCGCCGCCCGGCAATCCGCCGTATACGTTCTCAGCCTCATTGACACCGTGGTCGACGACGGCTTTGACCCTGACGTGGTGTCGATGCGGGGCCTGCTGGTGCTGCCCGAAAACTTCGGACTCAACCCCGTCGCGAACGTCATTGACCTGACCACCCGGGTCAACCGCCTGCGCCAGCAACTTGCAGACCGCCCCAGCGACGTCCAGCTCGCCGCTTTGCTGCCCCCCGGGCTCGCCCTGCCTCGGCTTCCTCACCCCACGAAGGCGACCGACGCCGAACTGAAAGCTATCCGACCAGCCGTCGCGACCGCCTTCAGCGCCCTGCCCGCGCACTTCAGTGATGGATGCCTGGCGTGTCCGGCGTTCCGCTTCTGCCGCGAGGAGACCGTCCGCACCGGTGCTGTCGCACAGCTCGGCAGCACTGTCAGCACCGCCTGCGGCAACGTCACCTCGATCGGCACTGCGCTGGCCCTCGCGCACGGCGACCGTGCTCCCGATGACGAGGCCGAAGAAGCGCTGGCCGAGCACCTGCAGCGGGCCGTCGCGGTGCGCAGCCGGGCGGTGAGCTAAGTGAACAGCCTCCGCCTGTACGACTCGCTCCGGGCCGCCCAGACCGGCCTAGCCTTGCCTGCGCGTACCGTCTGCCACACGTACCTGTCCAAGCAGCCGCTGATCATCTGTGCGCTGCACCTGGCCAATGAGCCGGGTGCGATCGTCGGACTGCTATACGGCACCGAGCCGGACGCCCCCCGTGTCATCGCGATGGGCAATCCGCTCAACCGCGACTTGCGCTTCGCCGAACTGGCCCGGGCTGCCACCGACATCATGGGCTACCTCGAGCAATTCAGTGCGATCCGCACCGAAACATCCGTCCGGCGCGGCGGGCCGCAGCGCGGCACCGAACGGCGGGTTGAAACCGTCGACGACTGCCCCCAGATCATCACGCCTAACCGGGCGACCACCACCTGGCTTGGAGACGTCCTCGGCCGCAGCCTGCGCTACCTGCGGCCCGACGAGCAGGGCGTAGACCCGCTGCTGCCCATCCTTGGTGCACACCTGACGGCCTTCGCACACTCCGCGCGCACCCCGCTATCGCACCTGCTCGTCCCGGCCAGCGAACTGCTGAGCCAGCATTGGACTACGGCTCAGCTGCCCGGCGAAACGGAAAACCTACACACCATGCTGGCCTGGATCAGCCCGCCGGAGGGCTTAACGGGCCGCGAGGCCGCCCGGGCGGCCGAGAGCCTCCCGCCAGCGGGCCCGGAGCCTGATGCCGCATTCGACGACCAGCTGTACCCGGCGATCGATGCCTGGAGGGCCGCCGTCGACGCTGGCGCCGATCCGCACGACGCCAGCGAGCAGATGCGCCTTGCGATGCACAATGTGCTGTTGCCCGCCTACCAGAAGTGCTTCGCCGCAGTCGAAGTCGCACGCAGCCTGCCGCCCGCAGGACACACCGCGTCCCGCCACGCAGATGACTGTAAGACCTGGGCCTGGCACCTGGACTCGGTCACCAGCGGTACCCGCCACTTCCGGCGACTGCTCGACCCCCTCGGCGCCTCCCGGCTGCTGCAGCGCAGCGAAACCGACACCGCCGAGTACGCCCGCCAGCAGGCCCTCGACGACCCTGCCGTCATGGACGAGCTGCTCGCTGACGGCGAGGCGCTGTCCGGGCGCGTCACCTTCGTTGACCCGACCAACCGGGTCGGGCGCGCCTACCGACCTCTGCTGCGTCTGCGCCCGGACCCGCCGTACCCGCGCGCCGCCGGAGCGGCACTGTTCCGGTACGACCAGCCGGACACCGCCGCCGAGGTCATCGAGGTCGACGAGCACACCGGCGAAGTCACCCTGCAGCTGGCCGGAGGCATGGGCCGCGGGCAGCCGGCCCCGGCCCAGCTGCCCGCCGTCGGCACGGTGGCCGTCTTCACTCCGTACGGCCGGGCACCGTATTTCCCGTCGACCCTGCCCGATGAGATCCCCTGGACCCACCAGGTCCCGACCCCGCCGGCTGACCCCAACGCCGAGACCGGCGGCCCGACCATCCCTACCCGCGTCACCGCTGGCCTGTCAGGCACGGCTGACCGGACTAACGCCCCACTGGCCGCGACGGATACCGCCCAGACCTAGAAGGTGACCTGATGACCCGCTCCCGTCCCCACCGCTCACCCCAGACAGCTGCCCCAGCCATGCCGCCGATGATCGATCCGGAGGCCGCTGCCTCTTCCGCCGCCGCAGTCGACGAGGTACTTACGCACATGCGCAGTAGCGGCTGGCGGCTCATCCTGGTCGACAGCCCCCCGGGCGCCGGTAAGTCGACGCTCGTTGTCACCGTCGCTGACGTACGCACCCGCGAGCACGGCGATCAGGTGCCGATTATTACCCAAACCAACGACCAAGCCGACGACCTGGTGCGCAGCCTCGCAGCCCGCCTGGCCGGCACAGGCCGAACGGTCGGCCGGCTGCACGCTAGCAGAAGCGGCTACCGCCCGCCCGACGACCTGCAAGCGGACCCCGGAATCCGCTGCAGCAGCGACGTGGGCGCTCTCGCCGACTGCGCCGTACTGGTCGCGCCCATCAAGAAGTGGGCGTTCGTCACTGCGCACGCGCACTGGTCGTACGCGATCATCGACGAGGCGTACCAAGTGTCCAGTCACGAGCTGATGAGCGTCGGAGCGAAGTTTGACGCATTCGTGGCCGTCGGCGACCCCGGACAGTTATCCCCGTGGAGCAGCGGCGATGAGACGCTAGTGCGCGGCATAGACGCGAGCCCGCTGGACTGCGCCGCGAACACCCTGTACACGACCGTCGGAGACGCCACACGCTTGGTTACCCTGCCGGTGTCCTGGCGACTCACTCCCGCAGCTGTGGATGTCGTCAGTCCCGCTTTTTACCGCCAGCAGTTCAGCGCCGGCACCCTGCCCGGTGCCCGCCGGCTGAGGTTTAGCCGGCTCGGCGCCAACGACAGCATCGACGCGGCGCTTGGGCAGGCCAGCACCTCCGGATGGGCGCTGCTCGAGCTGCCCGAGGCGCACATGCCCCACCACGACCCCGGAGCGGTTGCGGCCATCACCTCGCTCGTCACCCGCGCGCTGAACGCGCATGGCCGCTGCACCGACGAGCAACGCGGTATCCACCCGCTCGAGCCGCACCGGATTGCCGTCGGCGTGGTCCACCGGGCGCAACGCAATGAGGTTCAGACCCTGCTGACCCGCGCCCTCGCCCCACTCGGGGTGCCAGCCGGCACGGTCGTGGTCGACACGGCCAATCGGCTGCAGGGACGCGAGTACGACCTGGTTATCGCCTGGCACCCGCTCTCAGGCCGGCGCGCCGCCGGAACTTTCCACATCGACGCCGGCCGCCTATGCGTGCTCCTCTCCCGGCACCGACAGGCATGCGTTGTCGTCACCCGAGGAGGCCTGCGCGAGCAGCTGAGCACGTACCCGCAGCCCGACAAGTTGTGGCTTGGCGAGCGGCACAACATCGACGGGTGGGAGGCAAACCTAACGGTCCTCGAAAAACTGGCGCCGCACCGCATCGCGGCCTGAAAGCGCATTACTGCTTTGCCAGCTGGGGGTCCAGCCCAGCGGCGGCGCCTTAAACCACCCTGTAGTCCCACCGTGTGCGTGCAATCCGCAAGTCCTTGCGAATAGCGGACGCCTCCTGGCGGCCGAGCTGCACGTCGCGGACGGCCAGGAACAGCTGCCGGGTATCGATCAGCGCACCGTTGGCGTCCGTGAGAAGCTCCAGATCAACGTCATTCGGGATGGCCTTGCGACGAGCTGTGGGATCAGTTCCCCGTTCGGTGTTGACGACGTGCCAGACAGTGGAGGGCTCGCTCCGCGTTTCCGCGATATAGGCGCGCATCGGCCTGCCGACGATCTGGTTTACATCATTGGTCTTCGCACCCTTCGAGTACCCCTTGATCTCCACGAGACAGATCCAGCCCTCTTCGTCCGGGTCCTTCACCCGGAGGTCTTCGAGCTTGGCCTTCGTGGTGGCGTCGTGATGATCGTCCATTTGCTGGACCGAGAACCCCAGCACGGCCAGGGCATCGTGGACGGCCTCTTCCAGTTCGTCCCCGTCGGCGGTGAGGAGCCGCTGGAGACCAACGGCGTCTTCCTTCAATGCCCTGTCCAAGGCATCCTGTGCGTCGCGTTCCTGCTGCTCGATCTGGGCGAGCAGTTCCGCTTTTCTCTCCTGCACCCGCCCCAACTCGCCGTGTATGGGTGCCGTCCGCGCCGTGGCCCAGGCGCGGGATGACGCCCAGTCAACGTCGCCGGGGAAGGTCTTCGGGTCGACTTCATGGAGATGTTGCAGAAACCAAGCAAGCCACGCCCGATACTCTGTGGCTTCTGCGGGGAGCGCCAGAACCAAAGCCGATCCTTCTGCTTCTTCTCTCTCCCACATGAGTGCATAAGGTGATTTCTCCGCACCCAGTTCGACCAGGGGAAACGCCCGGGATGCGCCGTCATCGGGAATCGTCCACGCGTACTTTTCTCCGACCGGGATGGTTGCCACGACCGTGCGCTCAAGCAACTTCCTCAGCTCGCCGTCGACGTCCGAGGGTATCGACGCCTCCATGGCCAGAGTCCGCTGGTTCCGAAAGACGTACTGTGGGGGAAGGACTGGTCGGAAGTCCTCGAGGAGGACCGGGTCGAGGACGTCTGCGCCAAAGGACAACACATGAACACTGGCGTCGCGCGTATATGCCGACGTCGACCGGGTGACAACGAGATCGTATTCGGTGTCATGTACCTCCTCGCCCTCCTTGACGGAGTGGGCAGTAGGAACAAGCGCTGCTAGCTCTTCGAAAATCTCCTCGGGTACGGCTTCGAAGAGGACACGGGGGCGGGGCTGCTGGTTGTAGATGGGCACCGGTTCACTCTAACGGCAGAGATATGTCCTCGTGGCCTTCGCGGACTTGAGATCCGCAAGAACGTGCCGCGTGCTATGCCGGATACTGCGGCTGTACGACGGCAGATGAGAAATGCAGGCCCATGTGCCTGGCGGTCCGGACGTTATTTCATGACTTCTGTCGCGGCCATGGAAAGCGGTTCCAGGCTCGGATCAAATCCGGTGACGCCAAAAAGCATCATGCTGTCCCGATCGGCCTGGTCTTTAACATTGTCAGTGAATCCTGAGGACGAAAAGATGACGCCTTGACGGGCGGACAAGGTGCACAGCGCTGCCAGTTTGAAGTATCTGTTCAGATCCATGCGCCGTGCTTGGTCATTGATGTAGACAAGATAGTGTTTGGCACCGTTCAGCGGTGCAGGACGAGGCATGGAAGAATCCAGGGTTGTTGCTTCGGCATTCGTGGGGTCAATTCCAGCGGCTTCCAGCCATCCATCCAGGCGGCTTCGTGCGTCCCTGCTATCCGGTACTTCATGTTTGGAAGGGGAGATTGGCGTTCGACTGTCTGGTGTAGATTCGCTGGCCCCGATTAGAGGAGAGGCGCTGCGGCTAATCTGCCTTGCTGCCTGCCATTGGCGGTCATGGGAAAGCGCACTGTCTAACGCAATCCCGGCCACCTCGGCCACTGTGATCCGAACCTGTTCGGCAACGTAGTTGGGGCTTTTGACGCCGACTATCTGGTTGTAGGTCATGTTGGCGCCCACAAGACCAATGGCGAAGCCTATGACGCCGACCCAGGCACCGCTCCCGCCCAGCTGTCCAGCCACTCCAAGAAGCACGCACCCGACAATTAGAACGAGACAGCCTGGTGATGCCTGGGGAACAGGTATCTGGTCTTTGTGTGATTGCGCCCAGCGCGCACATTCGGTGTGCAGCAGTTGTTTCCTAGTGGGCGATCCCACCGGGGCGACGGGACTGGCATGGTGACTGCGGGCTATTTCAACACCGGCCTGGCGAGCTGCGATTTTCAGCTCATCGGTGATTTTGAGTTTTGGCGTGTCGATGGGCATGGGAGTCCTTGTGTGAAGGGTTCGCAAACGTGAACGGATACGACGACCGGATGACTTCCCCTCAGATCCGGCGAATGTGCATGGTCTCGCTGTCAAAGGCGCATGAAATATTTTTGATCCGGGCGGACAGCGCATCGATCGCTGCCATGAGTTCTTTCGGGCGCAGTGAGAGGTCAATGGCGTGGCAGTGGATACGTATGTCCGTAGTGCGGATCTGATGGACGCATGGTTCTTCTTCGCCGCTGGCGTAGATCAGGTGTCCGTCGGATAGGCCATACCGGGTGCAGTAGGCCAGCATCTGGTACACGTCAGAGTTGGGGACACGGCTGTACTTCACGGACTTGTATTTGGCATCCATTACCGCGCGCACGCTGTTGTTCTCGGTCCAGACGATGTCCGGACGGAGGGCGATGCGGTTGCCGTGGTCCAGGAATTCTCCGCTCCGTTGCAGTTCGCCGGTTCCGCCGATGCGTTCCAAGGAGGTCTTGAGGGCGGTGGAGAGGAAGTCCTCGAAAATCTGCCACATGTCGAACAGGTAAGCGGTGGCGGTCACCGTGCCGGAGAGGTGTTCGACGGAGGCGTAGCGGAGGATCAGAGAGGCCAGCTCGAGGGCATTGAGGTAATGGGCGTTGAGTCTGGTGAAGCTGACATGTGGCAGGGGCGCGCCCGCCGGCACGGCGTCTACGTCGTCGAACCGGGTGAGCATCTGCCGGAGGCTGCTTCTGTCACCGTTGTCTAGGGACGGCATGGACAGGAGTGTCCGGGCGGCAGAGAGCAGAATCCTGTTCTCGGGAATGTTGGCGGTGTATTCGTCGACGATGATTTCCGCGGGCAGGGGGAGGCCGCCCCGCCGGGTGATCTGCGCGGTGATGTCCGGGCGTCCCCGGACAACAGGAGCGGACTCGTCGATTGTACGGTAGCCCCGGAGCAGTCCGCGGCTGATTGCCCGTGCGCTCTGGGTGAGGAACGCATGGGCGACGGCCGGCAGTAGGGAGCGGTCTTCGTCAACCTGAATATCGTGATCCAGCCAGAAACCCCGACGGAGGGCGTAGCCCATCATGAAGAACAGCCGACCCACGGGCACCTTCGGCTGGATCTCCACCTGGGTGTCTGCCACTCGTACGACGCCGACCTTGCGCACGGCTTCGATCCGCCACAGTCCGCCCGGTTGCGGTTTGAAGGTGGCGACATCCAGATCCGCCAGGGTCACGGCGACGTCGTAGGGCAGGGTGAGGAGTTCAGCCGGTTGGCTCTCCTGCAGAACGATGTGCTGCACGGTTAGGCGTTCTGCAGGTCCGGCTCCCCGGTTTCTCGCCGGGGCAGATCCGGTATCGCCTGACGGGCGAGGACGGAGCGCAGGGCGGGCAGACCGTAGCGCGTGGCCACCTGGACCCCTTGGCCGTAGTGGTGTTCTTCCAGCAGCGGCAGGATCTCATGCTCCCAGACCTGCTGCAGGGTCTGCTCATCCAGCCTGCCGTCTTTGGGCATGAGGTATGAAGGACCGATCCGGAAGTCCGGATCATCGATGAGTTTGTTGAGCTGCTGGAGCAGTGCCGCCGGTTCAGGACCGCTGTCGTTCGCGGCCAGCCAGCCAGGCAGGACCCGGGAGACGGGCTCGGAGTCGGGGTGAAGTTCCACAAATGCGAAGCGGCGGCGCATGGCCGCATCCATGAGGGCAATGGATCGGTCGGAGGTGTTCATGGTGCCAATGATGAACAGGTTCTCCGGCAGCTCGAACGGCTCCTCGCTGTATTGGAGGCTGATCTTGCGGTGGCGGTATTCCAGCAGGAAGTAGAGCTCGCCGAAGATTTTGGCCAGGTTGCCGCGGTTGATTTCATCGATGACCAGGACGTAGTTGTATTCCGGGTTGGCCAGTGCCTCGTTGACCATGCGGCGCAGCGGGCCGTCCTTCAGGTGGTAGCTCAGGTGCCCGTTCTGGTCCGTGATCGGCCGGTAGCCTTCGAAAAAGTCCTCGTAGCTGTAGCTGGGATGGAACTGGACGAGCTGGGTGTACTTTTCACCGCCTGTGACATGGTCTGCCATGGCCATCGCCAAAAAGGTCTTCCCGGTGCCGGGAGGACCGTAGAAGATGACCTGCCTGCGCCTCTCCAGCAGGTCCAGCTGCTTCTGCAGCCAGACAGTGTCCATAAAGACTTTCTGTGCCAGGCTGTGGGAGACTCCGGGGAAGGGCGCCCGGACGCGTTGTGGATCAGCAGGTTCTTCATCTTCCTCCGGGCCGGGGACAGGGCCGGGGGAAGTAGCGGCCAATGGACCACCTGATATGTCCCACTGTGACTTGTAGGGGTCTTCGTAGAAGTCTACGTGGGTGCCGGCTTTCTGCTGCAGTGCCAGGGAGATGTCAAAAAGGTCCCGGTCCACATCTCCATGGGATTGGGGGATCTCCCCGATGAAGGCGTCACGGATCTGCTGTTTTTTCTGGACGGAGAAAAAGTTGATGAACGAGTCCGGATGAACCAGATACATGGCCGCGTTGCGCTGGGTCGGGATGGAATTTCCGGGCACGGACAGCACGAATTCCTTCCAGGCCCACGGATCATCCAGCAGTTCCTCCTGATCCTCCGGCGTCCGCTCGAGCCACGATCCAAGAAGGTTCAGCAGGAAGACCACCGCCCAGTACTGGTCGTTGACCATCGTCCTGCCGGGTTTGGCCACTCCGGTGGCGAAGGCCTGGGCGATGGGTTCGGGCACCTGAACCGGGTGGTCCATGGCGTTCAGTGCGATCTCAACCCGGGCTTCCTTGGCGCGCTTTCCGATCGAGGTCTTGTGGATGGGCAGGAATTGCCAGGCGATCATTTCGGCCATGAGCAGTCGGGCGTCGTCGGAGACCTGCTGCATCTGGACCGGCAGCTTGTCCCGGAACTGCCTGTCCGATTCGTCGGGTGCATCGATGAAAGCCGTCTTCAGTTCCTCGAAGCATTCCCTGGTCCAGACCGTACGTCCGGGGGAGAAGACGGATTCTCCGTCACGCAGGCCGCGTTCGGTGAACAGTTGCGCCGCCTCGCGGATCAGGTCTTCATCCGGGCTGCGCGATACCAGGGTGCTGCGGAGCGCCTCGGCACGGTTTGCCTTCCGATTCCTGCGTTCGGCGTCCAGTACGCGGCGGAGGGCTCTTCTAAGTTCCCCGGGATCGGAAAACTCTTCGAGGGCGGCGACACCGGCATCGGTGATCCGCCAGGTCCCGTTGTTCTTAGTAATCCAGCCTGCCGTTACGAGGCCGCTGCTGTCGAAGGAAAAATTCTTGTCGCCGCGCGGCGTATTTCCGGCCAGCACGACCGACTCATGATCGTTGAAGGGCACGAGTTCACGGACCCGGGCAAAGATCCCGCTGCGGCCGTCGACATTGCCGATGCCGTCCCGGTGCTCCCGGAGCAACTGCAATGCTGCCCGGATCCGCGCAGCGGCATTTTCACTCGTTGCAGCTGTCCGTGACACGTGTTTCTCCTATTCTTATGCCCTGACTAACCTCTTCGGTGCCCGAGCAACATGGGTTGTGTAGCAGCGACGCCCACATCGCCGCAGGGAATAGCCCGCCCCGACAGGGGCACGCCGGCCTAGCTTGCGGTGGTGCCGGCACCGTGCGCCTAGCTGTGAAGCAGACGCGCTTTCTGGGCGGCAAATTCATCCTCGGTGAGAATTCCCGAGTCCCTGAGTGACGCGAGTTTCGCCAGTTCGTCCGCAACACTGGTTGGGCGTGTTTCAGGCATGGCGTTCTCGTCGGCTCCTGGTCGGCCCGCATCACTGATCACGCCATGGAGTTCCTGGCGTTTGTCTTCCTCCGCCCGCTTGATCAGCGCCGTGATCTTGGCATGCAGGAATCGTGCGTTTTCGTCCGCGGCCTTGTAGAGGCTGCTGTCGCGCGCGGCAGGAACCTCCAGCAGACGAATATCATGCGTCGGAACGGACCCGTCGACCACAATCCGAAGCTCCACGCGCTTGACCTCTTCAACCGTGTAGGGCTTGGCCTTCGGCCCGCCCGTAATCAGCGGCAACGGAGACGCGGTCATGAAGCTTACAGCCGCCTTGGCCGCCTGTTTGCCGCGGCCTGATTTCAACACCGACTGGCCGTTCTCATGTACCTCGACGGAGATAATTTTGGCCGCATCGAACATGCGGTGAGAGTCCGAGCCGACCGGGGAAATGAGCAGCTTGCCGCGTTTCTCATCGATGGCCACCCAGTGCGTGCCCGCCTGGCGCTTCACGCTGGCCGTGAAGTCCTTGAGTTTGGACGTCTGCGCAGCGAACTTTTCCCTGTTCTTTTTGGCCTTGGCACTCTGTGAAAAGAGCCAGGCTACGAAGATTCCTCCAAAAACGATAATGAGCAGCCAACCGTTGGCAGTGTCATTCATGTTTCCCCCAACTAGATCCGGCAGGACGTTCCCTGCGCCATCAGGATTATAGGAGGCGAGGCGGTGAAGTATGCCGAAGGCGCGTTGGAAAGAAGCCCGTTTTCTCGTCTGTTTCAGACACGACCGAACACTGCCCAGCCACGCTGGCACCGGGCCATATGATGAGTGGAGCCATTCACACCAGCTCAGTCCTTTGAGGAAAAATTGAAGAGAACAGCCCTAGCCGCCCTGGCCGCAACCGCACTCTTGGTCACGGGATGCTCACCGCAGCCGTCAGCCGCACCCACGTTGGACGTGGAACCGGCGGCACCTGCCGAAACCCCGACACCGCCAGGGCCGGCGCTGAACGAGCGCGGCCAGATCATCAAGAAGATTGGGGAGACAGGCGGCTGGTCCTCAGAGGACGGCAAGACCGATGACCTGATTTTTAAGGTCACCTCCATTAAGCCAATCGACTGCGGAGACCAGGCGCCCAAGCCCAACGGGATGACGATCGCCGTCGCATTGGAAGTCAAGACGTCCGCTGATTTCGTTGGCCCGCTCACTGTCGACGGACAGCCAGGATTCATCAGCTTCACCCCTGACAACTGGAAGGGCTACGCGTCCAACGGGACCCGGATGAACAAGATCAACACCGAGGTGACCATCAATTGCTTCGCTCACGAGGCCAAGGAATTGCCGGACTACATCGGCAAAGGTGAAAAGGCTTCCGGAATCATCATCTTGGACGTAACAACGCCCAAGGGAGAAGTGGCGTACGAATCCAACGGTGCCTCTTGGGTATGGAAGTACCCCGGCAAAAAGCCTGCAACAGTCTGAAATGAACGACAGGCACCAGCCAGAGTCACCTCGTTCATTGATGGGGCGGACTAACTGTATAGCGACGAGTACTGTTCGGAGATGACTGGCGTGAATGAACTCGATCAGGCGCTGCAGCGCCATCACGAAGCGGAGCAGGCCACTATGGAAGCGGCCTACCGATCAGCCGCCCTTATGGCCGACTTCAAGGACCGCATGGGCCGACTGGGAATTGCTCCCATCCCGATTGGCTACTACGAAGACCTTGGAGCCACGGGGCTACTCGCGCACCGCCGATCCGCGTCCTTTCAACAGAAAGAGACAGGATGGGTGCTGCCTCGGAAACTTGACGGCATGTCGCCACTATAAGCGGGCGCCTGTTCAAGGGTCCCAAGCTGTATGTCATGCGGCCGGGGCAGAAGAAGACCGACGGCGACCCGTACGTCAGCTTCTACTTTCCACCGAAAAACGGCTTCGCCTTCTGCTTCAACCACACTAATTCGGCTTGGTCGGCTCACTATTCCTGGACTTTCAAGGAAGTTCCCGACGCGGCTCGATACGTCGCTGACATGGCAGCGACCCTCGCCATGTACGGCGCGTAGAGAGCTCGTGCAGGAAACCTGCCGATCTCATCAAGGCCGGGCGACCTCCCTTGGGTGCAATATGTCGCCCTGGGCTCAACCCTTGACCTTCTCTAGGGTTGGCATGACTTGGGTCTCGGTCTGTGGGGGATTGGCTGCCGGACTCATTTTCGGTGGGGGGCTATCTGGGATTTTGTCGACACACCTGAGCTAACATCACCGATTTGCGGGCCGCAATCAGGACCGCGGTACATCCCGAGGGTAATGCCGTGTGGGTATTAGGTCTCGGGCAGAACCAGCTTCAAACCGGGGAGGCGAAATGAGTAGTGACGCTCCACAGTGGTCGGCACGTGACAACAGTCGGGATACCGGAAGGTTCCCTCTTGCTGTCGAGGGCTATCCGATGCGCCGTGTGGAGGAACTGCTGCCCGGGGTGACGACGGTGACCCCGCATGCGCGTTACTACTCGTTGCACGCATACGTGGCAACCGTGCTGTCCGCACGCGACGACCTGGCTCCGGTGGACACCTTGCGACGCTGCGAAGTCGTATTTGCCGCGGTTTCAATCCTCCACGCCCGCCGTTTCCCCGACGAGCACCGCGGCATGGCACAGGCCCACGGCCAGGACATTATTTCGGCCTCGATGAGCGATGGCGAACTGAATGTCGCCAAGCTTGCCGCCGCCCGCTCTTATGCTCAGGCGAAGCGGGGATTCCTCGGACCCTACCTGGCAAGCGAACGGCTGCTCGGGCTGGTCACGCCAGGCGGCGAACTGTTGCATCCGGGGCCAAACGCTGACGCACGACGCTTGGAATCCGCGTTCGAGGGTCTTCTCGACCTCGCCCTCAAGGACTCCATCCCTTGCGACGTGCTCGAGGACTACTCGAGCCTTTGCCTGTGCGGCCGGGATGCACGGGAACGCGGCTGGTTGCGGTCGCTCATGTTTCCCAACCAGCTTATGGGTGAGGCTGCCCCCCCGTAGCCGGCGGTCACAGACGGCCCTCATGCTGTGCCGTCTCATAGAGATGTATGAGCCGGGCAACTTATCCATTGAGCTGAGTCGAAAGCTCATCGCGGACCAACAAACCGACACCGACGATCAATTGCGCAGGTTGGAGATTGTCCCTGCATGGCGGGGAGTGGTCCTGAGACGCTGGTACACCTGGGCATGGCGGGACCTCTGGCGCTGGCTCGTCAATGACCAAATGACTGGAGCCGTGCCACTCGTTCGGTTGCAGAATGCACTGTCGGACCAACTGCCGGACCAGAAGCTCTCAAGCTTTCGACAAGACCTTCCGCCAGGGACGGTTGGAGACGGGCTGGTCGACGCCGAGTACGATCCGGCACTGGACTCGTTGGGAACTGGAGCGAAAAACCTCGCCTGGATCATCATCGGAGCCGACCGTGTCGGCCGGCTCTCCGAGCACGTGGGCCCGTACTTCGAAAGCAACGAACGTGAACGGCGAAACTTCGAACTGACCCCCACATGGATGAAGGACTTCATCGACCGGCGGAACGATCATTCGGTACGTGATGTCGCCGTCGAGCTCACGGACGTGCTCCTGGCCCGGTCTCAACGCGTCGCCCTGAGTAAATCAACCTTCACGAACGGACGATGGCGGGTTCCGACGAGACTGAGCGTGCGGGACGGCTACGCCTTCCGGGAAACCAATGAAGGAGGGGGACCGGTGTCACTGCGCTGGGATCAACTCACCCAGGTCATGTGCGGCCTCGGCATGGTGAAGCGTGTGCGTGCTGACTCAGCGAACGCAACCGACCGATGGACGCTCGCGCAGAACGGCCACGACCTTTGAGCACGGCGGCTACCCCCCTGAACGTGCAGACGCTATTCCGTACATTGGAGGCAAGCGGGGACTGGGATGTCGAAGAAGCGCTGTTTCTGACATTCAACGCTGACGTGGCGTTCCTCGAGCGCGGCATCCTGGGCCTGTGCCGGTCCATGGGGGCACGGGTGACGGTCATCGCGGATGCCGGAATATGGCACCCCGACCCGCTCACCATGAAGGGTGCCGGCACCGAATACCTCGTTGGCCTCGCGGCGCATCGTGGCGCCTTCCACCCGAAACTAGCCCTCCTGGTTGGAAAGGACCGGGTTTTGGCCCTGGTCGGGTCGGGCAATCTCACGATGGGAGGGTGGCAGCACAACTCCGAATTGTGGAGTGTCCTCCGCGCCGAAGACGGGCACGCGCCACAGGCCCTGTTCGCACTAGCCGGATGGCTCGAACTATTGCCCCGTACCGTGCGTCTCGCCTCTGACCATGCTGACGCGCTGAACCGGGTCGCAGCCCGGCTCCGCGCCACGCTCGGACACTTCTTCCCGGTTGACGACGGAGTACAGCTGATCACCAACCTAGACCAATCTGTCCTATCGCAGCTGCCCGCGGGGCCAGTCGACGAGCTAACCCTGTGCGCACCGTTCATCGACGACCACGCAAGCGCGGTTCGTGCGTTGGTGGAACACTTCCCAACCCCAAAGTTCACCCTCGTGGTCCAGCCCGGACTAACCGTGGTCGAACCCCACGCGCTGGCAACGGTTCTCAGCGGCCAGAAGGGCCTGACCATAGTGGCCGACAACTCGCGGCGATACCGCCACGCGAAATTGGTCGAATGGCGTCGCGGACCACACCGCCAGGCCCTGACCGGGAGCGCAAATCTGTCGGCCGCCGCCATGCTCAACACGGTAGGGCGCGGCGGCAACGTCGAACTCGGGATCCTCACAACCATTGACGAACCGTTGTGGCCCGATCCTCAGCTCGACCCCGGTCAATGCGTACGTCTGGAGAACATCACAGATGTTCCAGCGGTACGAATCGGGTCACGGGAGTCAGAGAGCGCAGAATCCACTCTGCCCCAGCTCCTAAGCGCGGCGCTGTCCGGAAATGAGTTAGGGGTCGAGCTGGCCTATCCGGTCCCGTTCTCCGTGGAGGTCCACTACACCAATAACCCACTCAATGAGGCGTGGACACCGATAGGGACAATCAGCGCCGGGCATACCAGCGCAACCTTTCCAGCGGGCGGCGTACGGGACAGTGCGCTGCTGCGGCTGAATTGGATGGTCAGTGACCGCGCGCTTCCCGCGATCGGCCCGACCGTGCCTGCTTCCGTGCCGGAACGGCTCCGCATACGCCCGACGGCGGGGCGCGCAGGCGGCGGCATACGGATCAGAACGCGCGATGACCTTCTTGGTGACGATCTGCGCTATCTCGACGCATTCGCAGTCCAGCTCTCCCAAATCCACGAAGACGTCGCCGCGCTGAGAAACCCGTCGACCCGACCCGACCGCAAGAGCTCTGCGCCGGTCGATGCACGCGACAGGGTAAGATTTGGCAAGGTCATCCTCTCAGGCGGGCAGGTGGCGGGAGTCCGGGCGACCGACACCGAAACCAGCCAGCAGTGCTCCATCCGAGCGCGCGACGTCGCTACCGCCATCGGACCATGGACAGGCCACCTTGGCCCCGGGACGCCCAACACACCGATAAAAGTACGTCCGTCGAAGGGCGTTCATATCCTGTTCCCGAAATATGTCATTGACATCGAAACGGGGCTGCTGGCCCGCACCAGGACAGGCCTGCTGTTCGTCGTTCCGTGGAGGGCTACTGGCTGGTGGGCGATACAGACATTGAGTGGGGCGCGGAACTTGATCATGTCATGGCCAATCGCGCTGATGTCACTGCACTTCTGGAGCGGCACAACAGTTAGCTAAGAACCCCGGTCAATGCGGACCGGATCCTCGGCGTCTTCGCCGGGCTGCGCCCTCTCATGGCGGCTCCAGATGCAGCTACCGTAAAGCTCAGCCGTGAGCATGCCATCGCCTCGCCGACGCCCGGTATGTCCCTATCGTCCGGGGAAGTACACGACGTATCGCGTGCTGACAGCGCAACTCGTGGACGCTGCGGTCGAAGATCTGATGTTCCCGAACGTAGCGGGTTCATCTACCGGCACCATTCCGCTGGTCGGCACAGACGGCTTCGCGCAGCATTGGCGCGATCGCAAACAGGGCGCCGATGAGCGCGGGCTGACTGTGGCAGTGTTTGGCCTCTGCTCCGACACTACGGCAGCTGCGTCCAGCAGCCACCTGCCACATTAAGGCGCGGCTTCGAGTTCCTCCCAGGAATACCCGAACATGTAATCCTCATCCTTACGGGACTGCCCCCGGTTCGGTTGACTCCTGACTGGTGAGGATTCATTCCTTGCAGGAAGGATGTTCCTGTGCCCAAGCCCTACCCTGCCGAGTTCCGGCGCGACGTCGTCGCGGTCGCCCGGAAGCACGGGGCCCCGCCGGCGCAGATCGCCAAGGACCTCGGCATCTCCGAGGCGGTCCTGCATACCTGGCGAGGAAGGCCGACATCGAGGACGGCGTCGTGCCGGGGACGACGGAGAAGGAAGCGGCCAAACT
>NZ_JBHTML010000009.1:0-61104 GCF_042679445.1 Arthrobacter sp. GCM10027362 | reverse complement strand
ATGGTCAGCGAACCACCGTCGGGCTGCCGCGTCTCGTCCCAGTGCCGCTGGATCCGCGCCTCCTTCACCTCGAACAGATCGGCGAAATCCGCTTCAACCCTGACGACGATCACGCACTCGGCGGCGGCCGTTGAGTAGTTCCAAACCGCGACCTCCTCAAGGATTCCGGCACCCACTTCGCGCACCCGCTCTACAATCAGCGAACTGTCCGCGTACCCGTCGGAACGGACGACACGTCCGGCAAACAGTGCCCGGTACGGCTCCCTGGTCTTCGCCGCCAGCGGCTCCAGCGGCTGGCCGTTGACGGTCAGACTCCAGCCGGACAGGATGCGGGTGTCCTGGAAGAAGACACCGTGCGGATGGTTGGGGTAGATATCCCCGTTCGGCAGGGAGATGCAGAAGGACGATCCCTCCACCAGCGTGACCGTCCCGGCCCCCAGCGGCCCGGCAGCAGTATCGGCATTCCATCCAGCCATCTCCGGCTCCTCGAAGGATTGCAAGGTGCGGCATCGCACGGATCCTGCGGTCCGGCTGCCGGTCGCAGTCTTCCTCGGTCCTATCGACACTACCCTTGTCTCCTCGATGGGGCCAAGCACCATCGGCTCCCAGGTTCCGAGTGTTGCTGCCCAGCCGGTCCAGCTTCCAGACAACCACCGCGTCACCCTCCCGCAGCCGGTCCAGCGTCCTGTACGGTGCGGGCCCGTGTGCCGCTCACTCCCTGACAGGTGGAGATCCGCCGGCAGTCTGCAGCCTTTAGGGCCGCATGCCGCAGGCCCGCTTTTGGGTCCATGGCATTGACCTTGGCATATCCGATGCCTGCCGTTCCGGCCTCTACTGCTTCGCCTCATCAAAGACCTGCATAGCGATTTCTGGAAAGATCTTGGATAAGACGCATTGTTGAGACAAGGCGGACCTTGAGATTCAGGGATCCGGACGGCAGGTGATAGCCCCGTTATCTTGTCCTGAATCTTGTCCCGGCAAACGGTCCTTTAATGAGACGACGCGGGGTCAGAGACAACATTATCCTGTGGGCACTTCAAGACTGGCGATACTTTCCTCATGCGGAACCCGTTCAATGAGCAGCCAGCTTGGCTGCAAGCTCTCTGTGGCATGCTAAGGCCACAGCCCTTTGGACTTACCTGAGTTCAAAGTCCAACCCATGCCCGCGGCTGAACATGCAGGACGCCGGATCGAGCAGGGCAATAGGCAGCTGGAGGTACTGACCGCACTGCAGCAGCCGTCGGAAGCACAGGCGGCAGCGGCAGAGGCGGCCGAGTTTGAACGCGGCCTGATCCGCGAACGCAGTACCTCCCGACTTCAGGCCGCCAGCGCCCCGGGACCGCAGCGGCGTCCGGCCGGCCCTGCTCACCCGCGGCAAGGTGGCCGCCGCCCGCTGGCTATACGAACAGCAGGACATGACCGTCGAACAGGTCGGGAAGGTCCTCAATGTCAGCCGCATCGCCTTTTACTGCACCTTCCGGCGTGAACCGGCTTCCGCCCGGCGCCTCGCATCTGGCCAGCCCCATCGATTTAGAGGCCTTGGCGCAGCGGAAGCTTGGCACGGCCGCTTCCAGGAAGTTGCCTGCGAACTCTTGGCAGAGCAGTTCCGGCACGGACTGATGAAGCTGACATTTGACCCATGAGGGCATGCGGCAACGGTTCGTCCCGCCAGCAGGTTCAACGTTCGAATACGAAATTGACGGCCGAAATCTGCAAAAAATTTTGCTGCATCACAGGCTACCGGGGCCATTAGCCTTGTTGCGGGAAAGGATACCGCATTTCCCTACCCAATCCAGGCCGTCGACTAAATTGGAAGCATACATGTTCATGTCATCCCTCAGAACCTGGCACATCACCTCGCTGGCCTGCATGGTCCTTTGCATGTAATTGCTCCAACCATTCCACCCGTCCCCAGGAGCGCCGCTGGTCTCAAGTTTGAGGATAGGCTCATCCCGCAGGTTAAGGTAATCCACTTGGGCCAGCACCGAGTCGAACAGATCCAAGTGCTCCACCGCGACTGCGCGCACCTTCTCCACCGTGTCCCTGAAGGACTTCTGTCCCGAAGGTTTCGGCGTGGGCTCCGCAGCTGACTTTTGCGTGAGATGCTTCTGAAGAACAGGGCAGGTGCCGACCGACTCGCGTATGAAGCATGCGCGTTCGTCGGGGCCCAATTCCTGGAGCTCCCTGTCCAGTTCCAGCAGCTGGTTGGTCACGGTTTGGGCCGAGCCGCTCTGCAGCTGTTTCTCCACCTCTCTCAGCTGGACTAGGACCAGCCCCAGCCCGACGACCGTCCCGATGAGGCCGACAGCCGTGGCCAGACTCGCCACGGAACCAAGAAAGTCTTTCCATCTCACGCCCCAGCCGTTCGCTGCCTCCCTGAAGCGCGCCCATCTACCCGGGGCAGGCGCGGCCGGCGGTCGCTCAGGTGGGGAATCCCGCTCAAATTTCATCGTCCTATTATCGACTTCCCACCGTCGATTAGCGAGGCCGGTTTCTCATTGGAGAAGCCATGAGCGTTTGAGGCAACAGTTCCACCGTATGGATCTTCAAGAACCGTCTCTAGTCTCCGTCTCCTGCTGCCTGGTCTTTTTCCTATCCCGTCCGGAGGTGCCGGCCGGGCGACCCGGCCTGATTACGTCCTCTGTCGACCATGACCGGAGCGTTATTACCGGCCCGAAGGTGCCCTGAAGATCGGGGCTTACCGCCGCAGGCCGCAGCCGACCGGCACCGGATTCCTCCCCTGCCATTTATACGGCCGTTTAAGTGACATCGCAGGAAACCCCACCGATAGCTCCGAATTTTGTCACTTTATCCGTTGCTTATTCTAATTTGCGCAAAAGTAGGGGCTTGGAAGATATGTGAATTCCCGCTTACGGCCGGCGCACAAGGACCGCCAGGGCGTCGATTGCCCGCCGGAGGGCATCCTCGGTCAGCCCCGAAAGGGGGACGTTGGGCTTCCGGGCAGCGAAGCGGCTCGACCGCAGGTTGTCCGCAACCTCCCCCAGCCCCGGCACGCTCCCGAGCTCAAACAGGAACGCTTCGAGAAGCTCCTTGCCGGGCAGCTCGTCGTCGGCCATTCTGGACAGCCTGGCGAAATTGAACTCGACAGAGGTTCCCTGTCCCCGGAAATAGAACAGCGACACGGTTCCCAGCTGCAGGCCCGTCGCGTCGTGGACCCGGAGCCCTCCCGCCGGGCTGGCGGCCCGCGACCCGGCAAAGACCAGGCCCCGCGAGGCTGCCTCCGCCGTGAAGACGTCGAACTTCCCGACTACCGCCGACTCGTTGGACTCCAGCCAGGAACGGAAGGCGGGCGCATCCCACACCGTCCGGCCGTCGTCGGCGGGAACCGATTTTGCCTCGGCCAGTTCTTGCCCGTAGACCTGCGGCATCAGGATCTCGACCGAGCCCTGGACAAGGCGGGCATACTCGACAGCAATGACCGAGGTCCCCGGACCGGACATCATGTTCAGGTACTCCACCATCCGCTTCAACGGCCCGTTGATGGCATCCACGGCCAGCACGATGCGGAACCGTCCCTCCACGAGATTTCGGGCGACGGTGTCCCTAAAAAGCGGGCCGTCGGCATGGTTCATGAAGAGGGACTCCCCGTTGCGGTCCCGCCAGCGCGCATCGAAGTCCTCCACGTCCATCTTCCACAGACGCGCGGCATAATCGAACATCTGCCCCACGATTTCACGCCGCACCTGCGGATTAGCCGCCAGCTTGCATTCAACCAGCGTCACCTCCCCGCCCGTATCCACCACAATGATGTCGGCAGGCCCGGCCTCCGACTGGAACTCACGGCAGGTGGCCGCCTGGGAACTGATACCGGGAATCAGCTCCGGATGCGTCGCCAGGATTTCCTGCAGCTCAGCCTCGAGGGCATAACCGGCACCGGCCGGCTCACTCCATGTTCCGTCGGCCTGACGGATCAGAATCCGACCCATGCCCGCCCCTCCCCCACAACTGCCCGGTCTGCCTGCCGCCAGTGTGACCTACCCTGTCGGCAGCTTCAAGTAACCGCCTCCGGGCGGTTGTCGACAGATCCCCTGGTGACCTCCAGCCAGGCCGGCGGGCGTGTCATTGACCACTGGCAGAACCGCGCCAGGGCGCGCGCAGGGACACGGTCGTGGCGTGCGTGCGGATCACGGCCGGCAGGACTGCCGGGACGCAGCCGGCGGCGTTCGGGACGGCGGCGGCCGGGCTGCCCGGGCTGCGGGACCGGCCGGCGGGCCAGGGTGTGACGCCGGCGGGGAGGGAATCCACCGGGGTGTATGGGAAGCCGGTGTACTACATCCCGGGGGACGGGTTCGGGTGCCGGCTGCCCAACGCCGAAGCCCCTGCGCAACGTCCCGGGCCGTAAAACGGACACGGCCGACGCCGCGTGGACCGCCCGGCCGGCCGTCCGCGGGCCCGTCAGGGCCTCGTTCGTGCCGCCGGTCCGCGGGCTGTCGAACCCGGTCCGGTACCGCAGGGCCCGGATCCGGGAACGGACCCGCGGGATCCGGCGCCCGGGCAGGATCCCCCGGGACGCCGGCACCAGGCTCTCCTCGGTCGTCTCCGAGGATCTCGGCGTCTCCGGCCGGGCAATGCTCACCGCCCTGGTCGGCGGCACCCGGGATCCCGAGGTCATGGCCGACCTCGCCAGGGGCGTGCCGGGCAGGAAAATCCCGGCCCTGCGGGAAGCACTGCGGGGGCGGTTCTCCGGCCCTCACGCCCTGACCGAAAGGGGGGATCCCGGTCAGGCCGGGCTGCCCGGGCGAGGCGATCGGGCGTCTGTCGGTCGAGATCGACCGCGGGGAACGCCCCTTTCGCCCGCCAGCGTGACCTGATCGCCACCGTGCCCGGGATCGACAAGCGCACCGCCGAAGGCATCATCGCTTCAGATCGGCGTCGACATGACCGTTTTCGATGACGCCGCCCCTCCGGCCTCCCGGGCCGGCCGCTGTCCAGGCCAGTATGAGTCTGCAGGAAAGTCCACGTCCGGAAAGACCCGCAAGGGCAACAAATGGCTGCGGACCTACCTCCACGACGCCGCCAGCGTGACCGTCCGCAGCAAGAACACGTACTACGCCGCGCAGTATGCACGGATCAAGGGCCGACGCGGTCATGCCAAGGCCCCGGGCGCCGCCCGGCACTCCATCCCCGTCGCCCTGTTCCACCTCCCCGGCCCGGACGGGCCCTTCCACGAGTCCGGCCCGGGCTGCTTCATCAAGCGGCACAATCCCGAACGCCGGGCACGGCGCCTGATCAGCGAACTCACGACCCTCGGCTACACCGTCACCGCGGAGGCGCCGGCCGCGTGAACAGCCCGCCTGGTTTCACCTCAGCGCACATGTCTCGTTACGTTCCAGGTCATGCCCGGCGGGTGGGCCTGGCTGAATGATCCGTCCCGTGTCACTGGTTGCCGCCCGTGTTTGGGACCAGGCTGATCGCGCGGATCGGAGAGCCCGTGCCGCCGCTGAGTCGGAGCGGGAATGCCATGAAGTAGCTGATCTCGGGGACCTCGGCGAGGTTGCAGAGGTTCTCCATGACGAGCACCCCTGCGGGGAGCAGTTCGTAATGGGCGCGAAGGTCGGGGCCGGATTTGTCTCCCGGGTCAATGCTGATGCAGTCGATGCCGACGGCTTTCACGCCCTTTTCGCGGAGGTATTTCGCTGCCTCGCCGGTGAGTCCCGGCCAGCCGTTCAGGTAGTCGAATCCTTCGGGCACGAGGGACCAGCGGTGCTCCCATTTCGTGTCGAACAGGACGATGTCATCACGTTCGATGGCAGTGTTTTGGGCCTCCCACTCGATGATCTCGCCAGGGCCGATGTTGTGGCTGTCGGGTTCATAGGGGCCGAAGCTGAGTTTGACCGCACGGCCCATCAGGGCGGTCAGCGGGATCTCGTGGGTGTGGACGCGCCGTTTGTCGCTGGAATCGGGCACGAAATGTGCCGGCACGTCCACGTGCGTGCCGGAATGGTCGCCCATGACGAGCTGGTTGAATTCGGCCGGGTCGGTCATCGCGGGGAACGGCAGCAGGAAGAACTTCGGGTGGGTGGGGATGGTCGGGATGCCCTGGATCAGTTCGCGGCTGAGGTCAATGATGCGGTAGGCGCTCAGGGCCTGCCGTAGCGCTTCGGCCGACGCCTGGTGCAGGTCCCGTTGGTTGTGCAGTGCCATGTCAATAACAGTGCGGCCCGCGCAGGTCAGGAGTCAACGACCAATCCGGCCCAACGGGTGATGGCCGCATCGGGAACCGAAATCGGATGCCTGGGACGGGAACCGGTCGCCCCCGCTGGCCGGCGCCGCCCTGTGTGCCGCCGCCGTACGGTCGGCCAGGACCCGGCGGCCGGCACGGCGTCCACGACGCCGAAGGCCGGAAGCGATGACCGGGCCTCCTTCGCCACGCTCTCCGGGGCGGTCATCTGCCGGTCCATAGTGTTCGTCGGCCGCAGCGCCTTCGTCTCCCTCTACACCCGGCAGCGCACCGGCGGCGGCTCCGCCGCAGGCACCGCGGTCCTGTTCATCCTCTACATCGGCACCGCCATCGGCACCGTCCTCGGCGCCGCAGTGGCCAACTGGTTCGGCCGCATCCGCGTGGTGCGCTGGTCCTACACCCCCGACAATCCTGGCCGTCGCCGGCGTCGTCTTCATCCCCGGCCCCTTCATCTACCTCTTCATCGCGCTGACCCCGGCCGACCTGTACGTCCCGTTCTCCCTGCACGTCACGCTCGGACAGGACTACCTGCCGGGACGCGTGGGCACGGCCGGCGGCGTGACCCCGGGCCTTGCCGTCAGCATTGGCGGCCTGGCCACACCGGTGATCGGCACGATCGCCGACCACACGTCGCTGCAGGTGGCCCTGATGCCCCTGATCGTCCCGCCCGCCATCGGAGGGCTGCTGCTCCAATCGCTCCAAGAGCCCAAGAAACCGGGCACCTCCCCGAAGCGCCTCACACAGGACGCGGCCGCCAGCCGCACCGCTCCGTAAGCGCGACGGCCAACGGTCACACCCATAGGACGGGGCACTCACCCATCGGCAACTCCTGAAAAGGGCAAACGCTCCCCCACAACACGCGGACGGACAACCCAGAATCGGGAGTAAACGCCGATAACGGCGCATATGACGACTGCCGGTGTCCTCATACCTCAGCTCCCTTCCCTGCATTGGGAAGGGAGCTGAGGTATGGGCCGGTGAACCAGCTGCTGGCGCGGCAGATCCCGCCGCCCTTGCCCCAGAAGGCCTGTTCGATGCCGAGCAAGACTTTTCTGCATGTCCGGGCCGCCAACGCACGGAAGGAGCTGGGACCTTCTCATCTCTGCACACTTGCACGGGGCAGGATGAAGATTTCAAACGCGTAAATAGCGCTCAACGGGTAGTGGCCGCCCGCCTTATGCGGGGCAGTGCACGTTGCCCCAGAAGGAGCACAGCACCGCACAGAACGATTCCGGCGGCGCTCCACAGGCTCGGGGCGACCGGACAGGAGGTGTTCAGGAGGTTCTCGAGGGCGTCGTGCTCAGCCTGGGTCATCCAAAGCCCTACTTGGCCTTCACAGCGGTCTGCAGCGCAACGTATTCACATCGCAAGCCCTTGTTCGGCGGCAGCCAAGTGGCGGCGTCGCCGTCGCCCTTGGCGCCATTGGTCCGGCCGTCGGCGGCCATTAGGTTCAACGGATCGTTAGCGAACGCCTCCCGCTGGTCGGTGGAGAGCTGTTGGGCACCCTTCTCCCAGGCGCCGGAGAGGGCCACGGTGTGGTCGATCTGGACGAGCGTGCCGGTCTTGTTGCCCCGGACGATGTCGATGGAGGTGCCCGTGTAGGGGTCGGCCAGCACCATGCAGTCGGTGGTGCCGGGCTTGAAGCTCTCGTTGGAAAGGTCGCGGGCGAGGGTGTTGTTGCGCGCATCGCACCCCTTGCGGTCCGGGTCCGGCCAGCCGTTGCCGAACTGCTCGCGCGAGTACCCGGTTTTCGGGGCGCGGCCCTTGATCGTGATGCTGGCCAGCTGCTCCGGTGGCGTTCCGGCGGCAGCCGGCTTCGACGGCCCCCGGGCGGCTTCCTGGGTCGGAGTCGAGGCCGGTTCAGTCGAGGGCGCTGCGGTCCAGGTGGTCTCGGCGGCGCTGGCCGGGGCCGGAACCTCGGTTTCGGTGGCCGGGATGAGGACCTAGGCTGGCCGCGTACCCGGCGGAGAAACAGGAGAGGCCCATGGATGCTGGAGAACGCCGCGCGATGCTGACGCGGCAGGACGCGGCCCTGTCCGTCTACAGCTACGGACCGCCTCCGGGGCCCGGAGTCCCGGCCATCGTGTTCGTCCATGGTTATCCGGACGATCATGCCGTCTTCGCACCCGTCATCGCCGAGCTAAGCGTCGACCACCATGTCATCGCCTATGACACCCGCAATGCAGGGGCCTCCCGCGCGGCTCGGGAGCGGCTGGATTCCTACCGGCTGCCGGCCTTGGTCGATGACCTCTTCGCCGTAATCGACGCCTCCAGCGCCGGCCCGGTCCATCTGGTAGGGCACGACTGGGGATCCATCCAGGGCTGGGCGGCCATCCAGAATGCCCGCGCCGAGGGGAGGATCCTGAGCTTCACCAGTATTTCCGGACCGGACCTTGGGCACCTGCGCCGCTGGATGCGTCACCGGCTGCACCACCTGGCACTGTGGCCGCAGGCTCTGGCCCAGGTGCTGCGCAGCTCCTACGTTGCCGTCTTCCAGCTGCCGATGCTGCCGGAACTGGCCTGGCGGATGTTCCTAACCCGCCGCTACGAGCGCCTCAGCGGCCGGCGCATTGGCGACAATGCCATCCGTGGTCTGGCCCTGTACCGGGCGAACTGGCTCCGCGCTCAGCAGTTGCCCGGCCGCTGTACGGTCCCGGTGCAGGTGATCGTCCCACAGCGGGATCCGTTTCTGTCGCCCCTGCTCGTGGACGGGCTTCAGGACTGGGTGCCACAACTGAAAATCGTGGACGTGAATGCCGGGCACTGGTGGCCGGCAGAGGAGGCGCAGTCGTTCGCCTTGCTGCTGAGGAAATGGATCGCACAAACGCCAGGACCCTCCGCACCCCAAGCGAAGAAACGCCGATAACAGCGCATATGTCCGTTCCGGCGCTACTTGGTGACGCCGTCGTCAGGGGCCCCTGTGTAGCTGCCGGGGCGGGCTGCTTCCAGAGAGTTGACATCACGGTCGGTTCGACCCGTGTCACAGTGCCTCAGGGCGGGCGAAAGCACGATAACCCTGTCCCGGGTGGGGGTCTCCGCCAACGGCTCGGGCCTGGTGCCGGCGGTTTCCCGGGCCGTCCTGGTCATCCGGGATTGGCGGCAACATGTCCGGTTGGTGTGCCCGGGACGGTGCTGCCGGTTGTCCCCGGCAGCACCGTCCCCTTGGTTTTTATCGCGCCGGTACGGTTGCGGGTTCCGCGGACCCGGCGGCTTGTGCGGCTTGGCGTGCGGCGGCATTGTCCTGCAGCCGGCGCCGGTAGGCGGCGGCTGGGTGGTCCTCGCGGATGCGCGTCTGGCCGGGTTCGTAGATGCGTTCGCGCAGGGTGGTGGATTCGTCGTAGTCGCTCCAGTAGCGGCCGCGGGCCTGCAGTTCGGGCACGACGTGCTCGATGAAGTCCTCGAAGGTACCGGGGGTGGTGACGTAGGCGATGTTGAAGCCGTCAATGTCGGCCTCGTCGATCCAGTGTTCGAGTTCGTCGGCGATGGTTTTCGGTGAACCGACGAGGACCGGGCCCATGGCGCCGATGGAGACGAAGTTGGCCACCTCGCGCGGGGTCCAGGTCCGGTCCGGGTCGGCCTTGGAGAAGATTTCCAGGGCGAAGCGGGCGGAGTCCGTTTCGACGTATTCGAGCGGCTGGTCCGGATCGAGCGTGGACAGGTCGATCCCGGTGATGCCGGCGTAGAAGGCGAGGGCACCTTCGTAATCGGCCCAGGTGAGGAACTCCTCGTACTTGGCCCGGGCTTCGGCGTCGGTGGGGGCGGTGACGGTGGCGATTTCGGTGTAGATTTTCACGCTGCGCGGGTCGCGGCCGTGGTCGGCGGCGACGGCGCGGATGTCGTCGACGTATTTGCGCAGGATGGCCGGTGTGGGTGCGACGGTGAAGACGGCTTCGGCGTGCCGGGCGGCGAAGGCGCGGCCCTTGGTGGAGGTGCCGGCCTGCCAGATGACGGGGGTGCGCTGCGGGGAGGGTTCGGAGAGGTGGATGCCGGGGACTGAGAAGTATTTGCCCTTGTGGTTGATGGGATGGACCTTGTCCGGGTCGGCGTAGACCTGGGTCTTGCGGTCGGCGATGACGGCGTCTTCTTCCCAGGAGCCTTCCCAGAGCTTGTAGCAGACGTCGACGACTTCCTCGGCCAGGTCGTAGCGTTCGTCGTGGGACATCTGCCGGTCCATGCCCAGGTTCCGGGCGGCGCCGTCGAGGTAGGAGGTGACGATGTTCCAGGCGATGCGGCCGCGGGTGAGGTGGTCCAGGGAGCTGAAGCGGCGGGCCAGGGCGTAGGGCTGTTCGTAGGTGGCCGAGACGGTGATGCCGAAGCCGAGTTTTTCGGTGGCCGCGGCCATGGCGGAGACCTGCATGAGCGGGTCGTGCACAGGCACCTGCATGGCCCGGCGCACGGAGGCGTCGTGGGAGTTCTGGTAGGTGTCGTAAACGCCGAGGACGTCGGCGATGAACAGGCCGTCGAACTTCCCCCGCTCGAGCAGTTTGGCCAGGTCGACCCAGTAGTCCAGGTCGTTGTAGCGGGTGGACTGGTCGGTCGGGTGTGCCCACAGGCCCGGGGACTGGTGCATGATGCACGTCATGTCGAAGGCGTTGAAGCGAATCCGTTTCTTGGTCATCGTCTCTACTTTCCGGTCGGGTTCAGGTGTGCCGCAGGGCGCGGGAGGTGCGGCGGACCAGGTGGTCGCCGAGGAACTGGATGGTCTGGGCGGCGGCGATCAGCAGGATCACGCACACGGCCATGATGGTGGCGTCGAAGCGCTGATAGCCGTAATTGACCGCCAGGTAGCCCAGGCCGCCGGCTCCGATGGCCCCGGCGATGGCGGAGTATTCGATCATGGCGATCAGGTTCAGGGTCAGGCCGGCGAGGAGGCCGGGCAGGGCTTCGCTGAGCTGGATCCTGCCGATGATCTGCAGGGTGCTGCCGCCGGAGACGTGGCCGATGTCGATGCGTTCGGCCGGGACTTCGCGGATGGCGTTTTCGACCAGCCGGGCGAAGAACGGGATTCCGGCCAGGGACATCGGCACGATTGCGGCCTGGATGCCCAGGGTGGTGCCGACCAGCAGTTTGGTCAGCGGGATGACCGCCGCCATCAGCACCAAAAACGGCAGGGAGCGGCCGAGATTGGCGATCCAGGAGAGCACGGCGTGCACGCGCGGGCGGGGAAACAGGCCGGCCGGGCCGGTGTTGTGCAGGATGATGCCGAGCGGGATGCCGGCCAGCACGACGATGAGCATCACGAGGCCCACCATCAGCGCGGTCTGCCCGATCGCCGGCAGCACCAGTGCGGGCACCTCGGACCAGGGAGTGTTCACGGGGCACCGACTTCCACTCCGGGTGCGTCCGAATGAACGGTTGCCGGCAGGGCCGGGTGGCCGTGCAGGCCCACTGCGGCCAGGGACTCATGGACGGAGGCCTCCGGCAGGCCGGCCCGGACGGAGATGGTGGCGCGGCCGGCGGGCGGACCGCCGATGGATTCGATGCTGGCGGCCAGCATCTCCACCGGGCTGCCCAGGGCGGCGCCCAGGCGCTGGGGCCAGTCCAGGGCCACGGCCCCGGGGCCGTACTGCACCTGCCACACCTCGGTCCCGGGGGTCGGGCGTACCGGCGCGCCGTGGCGGAGCAGGTCTGCGGCCAGGGCCGAGGACGGGTCGGCGGCGATCGTGCCCACCGGCCCGGACTCCACGATCCGGCCGGCTTCCAGCCGGGCTACCGTGTCCGCCGCGGCGCGCACGACGTCCATTTCATGGGTGATGAGCACGACGCTGACGTTTTGCGTGTCGCGGATGCTGCGGATCAGGTCCAGGATCGAGACGGTGGTGGACGGGTCCAGTCCGGAGGTCGCCTCGTCGGCCAGCAGGACGGAGGGCTTCAGCGCCAGCGCCCGGGCAATGCCGACGCGCTGGCGCTGGCCGCCGGACAGCTGGGCCGGATAGGCGCCGGCTTTGTCGCCCAGGCCGACCAGGTCCAGCAGTTCGCCCACGCGCCGGGCGGCCGAGGCCCGGGTCGCGCCCAGGAAGTCCAGCGGCAGCGCGATGTTCTCGGCAACGGTGGCGCGGGCGAGCAGGTTTGATCCCTGGAAGATGGTCCCGATGGACTGACGGGCGGAGCGCAGCTGCCGGCGCCCCAGGCGGGTCAGGTCCTGCCCGTCCACGGACACGGTGCCGGCGGTGGGCCGGGTCAGCAGGCTGATGCAGCGGGACAGCGTCGATTTGCCGGCCCCGCTGGGGCCGGTGATGGCGGCGATTTCCCCGGCCTCGACCCTGAGGCTGACCTTATCCAGGGCCTGGAACTTCTTCGGGCCCGGTCCGTAGGCCTTGCTGACCCGGTCCAGTTCGATCATGGCCGGCTGACCGGGGCGAGCTGGTCCTTGACCGCCGGATCGTCGGTGGTGGCCAGATAGTCCTGCAGCTTCGGGTCCTTGAAGGCCTCGATGAGCTTTTCGATGTTGGGATCGTCCAGGTAGCCGGTGCCGATGGCCAGCTGGGAGGCGAAGACCTGGGGTGCCTCCGGGGCGTAGATCCTGTACTTGGCGGGCGTTCCGGCGGCGACGAATTCAAAGTTGTAGCTGATGATAGCGTCCAGGTCACCCAGGCTGCGGGCCGCGGTGCCGAAGGCGATCGGCTGCAGCTTCAGGCCGCGCGGGTTCTCCTTGATGTCCTTCAGCGTGGCCTTGGAGGCCTCCACGGCCGAATCCAGGGTGATGGCGCCGGCGCCCTGCAGCAGCATCAGGGCCTGGGCGGTGTTGGCCGGATCGTCCAGGATCCCGATCCTCGCCCCGTCGGGAAGGTCCTTCAGGGAACCGTACCGGGAGGAGTAGAGGGAGTAGGACCACTGGAACACGGGTTCGGCCGGGGTGATCTTCCAGCCCTTCGCGGCGTTGGTCTGCTCGATCCAGGGCTTGTGCGCGTAGATGGTGGCGGCCAGTTCGCCGTCGTTGGCGGCCTGGGAAATCTGGTTCGGATCCCCGATCCCGGTCGGGATGACGTGGATGCCGTAGTCCGGGGCGATGTCCTCGGCAACATATTCGAGCACCGCCTCCTGCGCGGCGTCGGTGGACAGGTAGCCGACCTTCAGGTCCGTGCCGAACGCCGCGGTGCTGCCGCTGCCGGCCGCGTTCACGCCGATCACGGCCCCGACAGCAGCGGCGACGACGAGGGCCGCCCCGCCGATCAGCGCCGGCTTTCTGGACTTCTTCTTCAGTTCAAGACCGTGGCCCGCGGACGGTTTGTCGGCATGTTTGGTTTCGCTGGGGGAAGACATCTTGCTGTGTACCTCTGTCTGGTCACGGCACAACACCGCGTGCGGCGCCGTACTTGCCGGCAGCGGATCCTCTTCCCGCCGCGGGCCGAATCTTCATCTGGGGCACCCCGCTACAGCGAGAGGGTTGCCGTCCAACCAGCCAGGACTTCACGTTGGAGCTCTTGATTCAGTAAAAAAATGATGGTGGAAATGTGACGCGAAGAAAACCCCGGCCATGGTTCCAGCCATACGGGGAAATGGAACGAAATACGCGGACATAAAACTCAACAACGGGTCACACAGCCATCGCGGTCCCGGACGGGGCAGGCATATGGCAGGGCGATCACCACGATCCCTGCCGGACCGGCCGCGTCACCGGCCTGCCCGGTGCACATGCACCCGCCGCCGCTGGTCCGGCCCAAGGCACGGGAAGCGAAGACGTGCGCCTTCTGACTCCTGATGTGTGGCCGGCGACGTCGTTTCACCGTGCCGTGAACCCGTCTTCCTGCCGACACTCTCCGTAACTGCCTATGCAGCGGTCCAAGGAACACTGATAACAGCGCATATGTCCCAGTAGGGAACCGGGCTGCCCCGGCGTCCTGGTCCCGCCGTTGGTCCTGCAACACGGGATGGCCATCGGGTGGGAGGCGGCCGGATGAGCCGGCCGGGACCGGGCATGGGCAGTCTTCGGGCACCGGCCGTTGGCCGGCTTGCGTGACGTTTGCTCCTGCAGCGGCGTGTTGGACGGTCCGGTCCCGTGCCAGGGGTGACGATATGACGGTGGGGGACATGCGGAAACGGGGGAATGCGCCGGCGGGCACAGGTAGGTCTGCCTTCGGCGTGGGCTCCGGACCGCGTTTCGGCGGCCCGGAGCAGCAGCGCCAAACGGTCTCTCCGGTTCTGCAGGATCGTCCCGGCGGTCCGCGTCCCCGGCCGCTGCCGGCCCGTCTCCCTGCCGGGCGCAGCCCGTGGGCGGCCCTGGCCGCAGCCGCCCTGTTTTGGGTCTGGGTCGGCCTCGGGGGCCTGGCTGCCCCTGCGCACCCGTCCCTGCCCGCTGCCGCGGTATCCCTGTACCTGGCCGGCGCGCTGCTGGCGTCCGGCGTCATTCTCACCTGCGCCGCGCTGGCTTCCATCCTGGCCCGCCGCAGCCTGCCGCTTCGGGCCGGGCGCCGGGAAGGAACGGCAGAGGTTTCCTCCCCGGCGGCCGGCACCGTGTGACCGAAGGACATGCATCGGCCACTCTTATGCTGGAAGGGAGGGCGCCTGCGTGACCGGCCGGGCACCGGTGGCAGGAGGAGCTCCGTTCATGGCATTTGTGTTCCCGCAGCGGGCCCATGTCTTCGTGGACGGGTCCAAGGCCCGCGGGTACTACATCGCCGCTGCAGTCATCTCCCCGCAGGACGTCGCCTCGGCCCGGTCCGTGATTACCGGCCTGCGCCACAAGAATTCGGCCTCGGTCCACTTCAAGAACGGAAAGGACGCGCAGCGCCGGGCCTTCCCCAGGGGCGCGGCCGCCACCGGGGCCCAGACGCTCCTGTACGTGGTGAAGGACCGGCCCGACAAGATCGCCCGGCCGGCCTGCCTCGAGGCCCTGGTCACGGACCTGTGCCGGAACGCGGCCGGACGCCTGATCCTGGAACAGGACGATTCGCTGACCGCGGCCGACCGGCGGATCATTGCCGCCCGGCTGCGCGCCCACCGATGCCGGGACCTGGACTACCTGCATCAGAAGCGCCGGGAGGAACCGCTGCTCCGGGCCGGTGACTCGGTGGCCCGGAGCTGCCGGAAGGGCGGGGACTGGATCCGTCAGGCGGCTCCCCTGGTCGCGGGGTCCGTGTCCTGTAAAAGCGCGGGCCTGGCTCGTCGTACCATCCGGAAGCCGGTTACAACCAGGCGCCCGTGACGGCCCGACGCAACCAACGCCGAGAACGGCGCCTATGACAGCTTCCTGGTTGGGGGACGTTGACGAAAAGCTGGCGCGTGGATGGGACGCCCGCGAAAAAGCCCGTGAAGGCATCCGGCCGCCGGCACTGGTTGTCCAACGGGTGGAGTAATTTTCGGAAAAATTACGACACGGTTGTTTTGCGTAATCCCATGCGGTGTGTACCCTTCCGTTGTTAGGCAAGCCTCAGCTTAGTTCTCCGAAGTCTGAGTACCAGCTGGCGACAAGCTCCTGCCTCATGGGACAGCATGAGGCAGGGCAAACTCACTGCCACCGTGCAGACCGGCCTGCCTGCACCAGACACCGCCGGTGTGCTGCCGTGACCGCGCACCGGTGCCGTCTGGATCGCTCCCGACCGCACCCGAGACATTCCAAGGATCCCAATGCCTGGCTTGACCCTGCCCAAAAACGGGCCTATTGCCGCTTCCCGTGCGGCCTTCATGGCAGCGGCAGCCGTACTGCCGCTGGCCCTGGCCTCCTGCACCGGCCCTGCACCGGCTGACCCCGCCTCCTCCGGCGCCATCAGGGTGACCAGCACCGGTTCCGGGTGCAAGGTCTCCACAACTGAAGCATCCAGCGGCAACCTCACCTTCGCGGTCACCAACAACGGCGCGGAGGTGACCGAGTTCTACCTGCTGGCCGGGGACGGCCTGCGCATCATCGGAGAGGCGGAGAACATCGGACCCGGGCTGACCCGGAACCTGGTGGTGACGGCCCCGGCCGGTACGTACATCACCGCCTGCAAGCCCGGCATGCAGGGCGAGGGCATCCGCGCCGGCTTCACCGTCAAGGAGTCCGGCGGGCAGGCCGGCGTCGATGCCGGTTCCCAGGAACTGGTGGACACCGGCGTCGCCCAGTACACCGCCTACGTCAAGGACCAGGCGGAGCAGCTGGTGGCCGGCACCCAGGCCTTTGCCGAGGCCTACGCGGCAGGCGATGCCGCCAAGGCCCGCAGCCTCTACGCGGCCACCCGCATGCACTGGGAGCGTATCGAGCCCGTGGCCGAGTCCTTCGGTGACCTGGACCCCAGGCTGGATGCCCGCGAAGCCGACCTCGAGCCCGGCCAGGAATGGACCGGCTGGCACCGGGCCGAGAAGGACTTGTTCCCTCCGGCCGGCTACACGCCGCAGACGGCGGGTGAGCGTTCCGTGATTGCCCGGCAGCTTGTGGCGGACACCGAGCACCTCGGACAGCGCACACGCTCGGTGGAACTGAGCGCCGACGACCTCGGCAACGGTGCCAAGGAGCTCCTGGACGAGGTGGCCAGGGGCAAGGTCACGGGCGAGGAGGAAGCCTGGTCGCACACCGACCTGTGGGACTTCCAGGCCAACGTCGACGGCGCGCGGATCGCCTTCGAGAGCCTCCGGCCGGCCCTGCTCCAAAAGGACGCAGCACTGGCCGCGTCCCTGGACGGGAAGTTCGCGGCCCTGCAGGCGGAGCTGAAGAAGTACCGCAAGGGTGAGGGCTTCGCCTCCTACGACGAGCTCAGTCAGTCCGAGGTCCAGCGGCTTGCCGGCCTGGTTGATTCCCTGGGCGAGCCGCTGTCCCAGCTCACCGCGGCGGTCGTGCTGTGACCGGCTGCCCGTTCGGGGGCAGCCAGCCACCGTCCCCCGACAGTGCGGCGCCTCAACAGGTGTCTGTGCCGGACGGCGCGGACCGCCGGCTGTCGCGCCGGAAGCTGCTCTCCCTGGCCGGCGGTGCCGGGGCGGCCGTCGGCATCGCTGCAGGCTTCCTGAGCCAGAATGCGCTCTCCGCTGCCGCGGCGCCGGCAGGGGAACCCCTCGGCGCCACCGTCCCGTTCCACGGCGACCGCCAGGCAGGGATCACAACGCCGGCGCAGGACCGCCTGCACATGGCGGCGTTCGATGTCACCACGGAGGACCGCAGCGCACTCATCACGCTCCTTCGGGATTGGACGGCAGCAGCCAAAGCGATGACGGCCGGGCGCACGGTCGGCGACACCGGCGCCGTCGGCGGCCCTTACGACGCCCCGCCGGATGACAGCGGTGAGGCTTTGGGCCTGGCCCCCGGCAGGCTCACGCTGACGTTCGGCTTCGGGCCGGGACTGTTCGACAAGGACGGCAAGGCGCGCTTCGGGCTGGAGGGCCGCCGTCCCGATGCCCTGGTCGACCTGCCCCACTTCCCCGGCGATGCCCTGGAAGCAGCCCGCACGGGCGGGGACCTGGTAGTCCAGGCCTGCGCCGACGATCCGCAGGTGGCCGTGCACGCGGTCCGCAACCTGGCACGCATCGGCTTCGGCAAGGTACGGGTGCGCTGGTCGCAGCTGGGCTTTGGCCGGACATCGTCCACGTCGCGGACGCAAACAACCCCGCGCAATCTCTTCGGCTTCAAGGACGGAACCAACAACCTCAAGGCCGAGGACACGGACCTTCTCAACGAGCACGTTTGGGTCACCGCCGGTTCCCGTCCCGGGGAAGCGTGGATGACCGGCGGCAGCTACCTGATAGCCCGGCGCATCCGGATGCATATCGAGATCTGGGACCGCACGTCCCTGCGCGAACAGGAAGGCCTGATCGGCCGGACCAAGGGCGAAGGAGCACCGCTTTCCGGAGGCACGGAATTCACCGCACCCGACTTCACCATCAAGGGCCGCGACGGCCAACCCCTCATCCCCCTGGATTCCCACCTGCGGCTGGCCCACCCGGACCACAACGACGGCGTGCGGATGCTGCGCCGCGGCTACAACTACACCGACGGATCCGACGGGCTGGGGCACCTCGACGCCGGCCTGTTCTTCATCGCCTTCGTCAAGGATCCGCGGACACACTACGTGCCCATGCAGATGGCCATGGCAAAGCAGGACGTCCTGGCCCTTGAGTACCTCAAGCACACCGGCTCGGGCCTGTTCGCCGTGCCGCCGGGCGCCAGGCCCGGCGGCTTCATCGGTGAAGGACTCTTCACATGAGCACCGCCGGCCTCAAGCCCCGCGCCGGTACGGACACCCGGGAACCCAGACCGGTCCCTGCCGAACGGAACCCCGGCAGCCAGTCCCCCGCGGCGCCCGGGCAGCCGGGGCGCAGGAGGGGCATGTTCCTGGCCACCGGCTGCACGCTGGCATGGCTGATGTCCGTGTCCGTCGGGGCCCTCGTGGACTGTGGTCCGGTCCTGCACCGCGTGGGCCTGGCCTGCCATATCATTGCGCTGGTCCTGTCCTTCGGTGCCATCCTGATCGTCGACTGGGTGGGCCTCCTCTGGCTGCTGGGCAAACGGGACATCCACGACACCCGCCGCCTGGAGGCTGCCGCCCAGCCGCTGATCTGGGGCGGGCTGGCCGTGCTGCTGGCATCAGGTGCCATGATCAAGCCGGACATCACCAACCCCCTCACGCAGGCCAAGCTCCTGTGCGTCCTGATCCTCATGCTGAACGGCATCGCCCTGGCACCGGCCATGCGCCGGCTCCGTGCCCTCCCCGCGGGGACACATTTCAGGTCAGTGGCCGTGCGGCTGCGGATCCGGATACTGACCGCCCTGTCCATCTCACAGTGCTGCTGGTGGACAGCGATCATCGTGGGCCTGGTCAACAGCACCCTGCGCCGCTGGGCGGGAGGATAACCGGACAGGCGCCACTGCCGCCCGGTTGATCCCGGGCTCAGCAGCCCCTGAATCCATCACCAACCCTGATGTATCGACCACAATATTCAGCGCCGACACCAGAGCATTACAGACATCATCAAGGACGTCGAGCCGTTGCGAACCAGCTGACCTGCCCCAACACAAGTGCCGATATCGGCGCATATGACAACTGGAAGCCGGTGAATCGCGCTGCGATTCCGGAGTTTGATACTGCCGTCCGTCTGGCAGTACCGGGTCTGGCGCCGCCCCGATACCGTGCCTGGCGGCTGGGATGGCCGCCACGCTCCCGCATCCGGTCCTTTCTATATGTCTATATGGTCCCGGTGCATCACGGACGAGACTGAAGGCATGACGATCCGAAGTCCGTTGTCCTGTTTACCTTGGCCGCCCTCGCCGCGATCGGGGTGTCTGACTGATCCGGCAGGCCGTGCGCGAGGGGCGCTCCTGGTGGTGGATAGGCATGTGCGCCATTGTCCTGTGGTTCTAGGGATTCGTCGCAACGCTGCAGCCAACGCTCACTTCGGACGCATCCTTGCCACCTGCGCAGGCCTCCTTCCAGCATGCTAGGATCCGAGGCGTCACCCGTCCCTTTGGAAGCCCGGGAGAGCCTATGGCACAGACAGGTCCGGCGCTCCGCCGGGAAGAGATTACCGTTGGCGGGACCGGGCTGTCCGTCCTGACCTGCGGGGATCCCGGTGCCGCTCCCTTGCTGCTGCTGCACGGCACCTTCTGGAGCCGAGTCTGGCAGCCGGTCCTGCCGCAGTTGGCCTCCCGCCTGCACTGCATGGCGCTGGATTTTCCCGGCTTCGGCCGCAGCGGCGGGGAACTGGACGAGGCCGAAGCCACCATCCCGGCCCTGGCGCGGACCGCCCTGCAGGCCGCCGACGCGCTGGGGCTGGATGCCTTCGCCCTGGCCGGGCACGACATCGGCGGAGGGGTGGCTCAGCATGTGGCCGCCTACAGCGGCCGGGTCAGCCGCCTGGTGCTGATGAACTCGGTCATGTTCGATTCCTGGCCGGTCCCGGCCGTCGAGCGGTTCCGCGATCCGGCCGTGCGCGCTGCCACCACCGGCGAGCAGCTGCTCGAGGCGCGTGCCCGGTCCACCCGCGGCGCCGTTGCCCGGGAACTGTCCGAGGCGGAACTGGACGACTACCTCTCCCCCTGGCACAGCCCCGCCCGGGTCCGGTCCTGGACGGCCATGGCCGCGGCCGCCGACAGCAGCTACACCCTCGACCTGGTCCCTGCCCTGCAGGCGGCCGCCGTGCCGACCCGGCTCGTCTGGGGACGCGGCGACGAATTCCAGAAAATCGGCTACGCCCGCCGCTACGTCGAGGAAATCCCCGGCTCGGACCTGGTCGAGGTCGCCGGCAAGCACATTCCCACCGAGGACTCACCCGCCGACGTCGCCGACGCAATCCTTCAGCACCTCGCGCACTGACCTGCCATGCAGCGGGGCAGGGCACCCGTTTACGGCCCGCAGACCTCAGGAGAGCCGGCTCGGCGTGCGGGACGGATACTCAGATTCCGCCGTCCTGCCCGCCGGTGCCATCGATGCCGCTCAGGAGCCGCGGGTCGAGCGGGGCACCGCGTTTGATGATGCTGATTGCGCCGGTTCCTTCCAGCACGACGAGGGCGACTTCGGTGAGGTTGCGGATCCCTCCGCTGCGCAGGGTTTCCCACAGTTCCGCTTCCGAGACCCGGGCACGTTTGAGGTTGCCGGCCAGGATGCGCTCCCCGTCCACCAGCAGGATCGGCCGGTCGCGGACCAAAAGCGCGCCGATCCGTGTCCGTGCCAGCTTGTCGGCGGCCCACCGCAGTACCGCCAGGGCGGCCAGGGCGATGGCACCGGCGGCCAGGGTCGGTGTGTAGCCGGTAATGACCCGGCCGCCGGCGGAGCCGAGAACGAGCAGAACGGCGACGTCGAAGGTGGACATCCGCGCCACGGACCGCTGCCCGAGCAGCCTCAGAAGCAGCAGGAACACGAGCGCAATCCCGACCGCCGACACGACCACGGCCACCGCCTCGAAGGGCGAGACCCCCAGCGCCTTCCACATGCCTACTCCTCCCTTGACCCGGCCGCGGCAGGGCTCTGTCCTTCCCGGCCCTGCCACGGCCACCTGCCCGTGATCTCCAGTTCCAGCGACCAGCTCAGGAAGGTGCGGATAAGCACGATCAGGGCCAGCACCCCCACGCTCCCCAGGGACGGACTCACGGCGACGGTGCGGATAATGTCGGCTGCGACCAGCAGTTCCAGCCCCAGCAGGATCGAGCGGCCCAGGAACCGGCGGAACCCCCCGTACACCCCGGCCTGCCGCCGCATCAGCCGGGGCACGGCCAGCAGGGCGGCCAGCACGGCACCGACAACCACCGCGGCCACGCCGGCGGCATCGATGACCCGGCCGACCGACTCAATCACTTCCTGGAATTCCATGGCGACCACGGTACCTGCACGGCAGCCAAAAACCCTCCAGGCACGGACGCCCGAAACAGCCCGCCGGAGCGGATACCGGCCAGACCGTGACAGGAGACAAGATCAGGGCGGCAGACTTGCTTCCGGTGGATGCAGTCCCGGCCTAAAAGGGCAACAGCCGGCACCGGCACTGTTACCGGACGGGCCCGCCGTGTGCCGAACCGGCACCTGCTGCCAGCAAAAGATCTGGCAGCAGGCACAGACCGGAGTCCGGGCCCCGGTTCCAGGCGGAGGCCGCGTTCCCGAAAAAGCCCCCGCATACTTCGCACGGAAGCCACGGTGGTGGCGAAGTATGAATTCATCGACTCCCTGCGAACCGGCCCGGCGCACACGGTCCCGGTGGTAAAGATGTGCCGGGGCGGACATCACAGCCAGGCTCTGGCAGGCGGTTGAACGGGACTGTCCGGACGCGGTGGCAGCGTCGGTCCGCGGCGAACATGTGCAGATCCGGACAGGCCGGGTGCCGGTACGCGGCGGACGGGCGTAAGCTGCCCGGCGTCGGCTGCGCCACCTGCGAGGAAGGACCTTCCCATGAGTACCACACCGTCGGTCATCGTTTTCGATGTCAATGGAACCCTCTCGGACATGTCCGCCATGGCCCGGCACTTCACGGAAACCGGAGCACCGGCCCATTTGGCTCAACTGTGGTTCGCCGGCGTGCTCCGGGACGGCTTCGCCCTGGCAGCCAGCGGAGACAACGCCGGCTTTGCCGACATCGGCGCGGAATCCCTCCGCGGGCTGCTCCGGCCGCTGCCGCTGAACCGGGACCCGGACCAGGCCGTCGAACACATCATGGGCGCCTTCTCCGAACTGGCGGTCCACACGGACGTTCCCGGCGGGATCCGGCAGCTGAAATCGGCAGGCTTCCGCCTGGTCACGCTCAGCAACGGATCGCCGGAGGTGGCCGGCAGGCTCTTCCGCACCGCCGGGATCCGCGAGGACTTCGAGGCCCTGCTCTCCGTCCAGGACGCCGCGGCCTGGAAGCCGGCCAAGGCGGCCTACGACTACGCCGCGCGCGCCTGCGGCACCGGCCCGGCCGAAATGCTGTTGGTTGCCGTCCACCCGTGGGATATCCACGGCGCCTCCCGGGCCGGACTGCGGACGGCCTGGCTGAACCGGCCCCGGACCGAATACCCCGCCTATTTCCAGGCACCCGACTACACCATTGGCAGCTTGGAGGAACTGCCCGCCGTCCTTGGCCGCGGAGCCTGAACGGCGGGCCTTGGCCCGCCTCGTTACCCGCCGTAGGAGGCACGCCGCCGGATGAAGGAGGCTGCGGCCGAAGAACCGGCAGACAGCGGAAACCAGGCTCCGCGTCGACTTCAGCTGCCTCGCAGATGATCCCTCCTCCAGCGGATCGACTCCGGGAAGCCCGGTCGTCTGTCTCAGCCGCGTGCGGCAGCTGGGATGAGTGGGTTCCGCTGCGGGTCGGCCGTAACACCTACTCGCCGGTCCGGTCCTAGCCACAACCGAAGGGTTCAAAACTGCCTCGAAACGGGCAGCTGATTCAGGAATCCCTGCATCCCGGCCTAATGCTCCTAACCGCGGGCGGCTTCCTCATAAACGCCGATAACAGCGCATATGACAACTGCCAAGGTCGGCAGTTAATGCCATCGTTCCAGTGCGATCCAGCGGATTGGGCATGATCCGAGCTTTGTCCTGCACCGGTCCCCTGCCGATGGTGACATCCGCGAAGTCGCCCAGTGGTCCCACTTTTGGTTGCGCGGTTTGGTGGTGGTGATCCTTCGGAACCGATGGCTGTTCAATGCCCGGAGTGCAGCGGAGAAATAAAAATACAGCAAGCACGCTTACAATCATTTGGAGATAATGCCTGTCACAAGTTGAGGAGCCGACGAGGATGCCCCCACGAAATACCGATGAGCAGCCCTTGTCCGGCTTCGGGGCACTGGTGCCCGCGGGCCAGGCGGGGCTGGGAGAGTATCTGCACTGCCGCGAACCGATGCGCCGGCACGACCCGGCGGAACGCTCCATTTATGATCCGGTCGAGACCGACGAGACCGATCCCCTGCCGGCAGTCCGGCTGGAGACCTGGATCCTGCGGTGCCGGTGCGGCTTCCAACTCGAAGTCCCGCACTGACACGTCCGCTCCTGCCGCACGTGCCGCGGCGCAACAAGAGGGTATCCCGAACGGGACCCGGTCATGATCCCTGACTTCCCGCAAGCCCCGCCTGCAGCTGTCCGCCGTTGCTTCACCGTGGAAACGCCGATAACAGCGGAGATGATCTCAACCGGCTCCGGGCCCAGGCCGTCGCCGGTTCTGCGCATCCACCAGGCCCGGCAGGTGCCGCCGCCGAACTTGACCCCGACAAACCACAGCCGGGCCACGTACTCTCCCTCAGCACCGGCCACGGCGGTTTAGGCCTGGTGGGCGAGCATCAGGCGCGCCTGGGCCTCCGGCCTCCCGAATACAAGAAATCCACTCTGGCACCCCGGACCGGGCAGGACCCTGCCGGCTGAAGCCGGCACTCCGGGCAGGGAAACGGGGCTGCCGCAGGCGGGCCGCCGTGAACCGAAGGAATCTCCCCGCCGCACCGCGGCCAGGCGACCCCGGCGAAAGGCAGGTGCCGGCATCCCGGGTGAGGCAAGCCGCCCGCCGTCCATGCCGGCCCGATCTCCGGGGAGCCCGCCGCGTCCCCGTCCGCTGCGGCCTGCGCCCGGGCCGGTTCCCGTCCTGCTGGCTGTCGGAACCATGTATTAGATATCTGCTTAGCCGAAGTCGACGGGGGGCTGGACATTCCACTCCGCCAGGTCCTACCGTCTCCACAGGCGGTGGCAGACCACAAGCGGAAGGACCCCGGTGCTGAGGCAGGTCGCGGAGGATGTGCTGGTTCACCAGAGCAGGTTCTGCCGGAGCAACGCCGTTGTCGTGCAGGGCCGAGCCGGCGTGTTGCTCATCGACCCCGGGGTGCAGGACAACGAAATGGCTTGTCTCGCGGACGACCTCGATGAGCTGGGCCAGCCCGTGGTGGCAGGGTTTTCCACGCATCCGCATTGGGACCACCTGCTCTGGCACCCCCGGCTCGGCGCGGCGCCCCGGTACGGCACGGCCCGCTGCGCGGCCACCGTCCGGGCTCGGCTGGCGGATCCGGGTGCGAAGGCCCGCCTCGCCGAGCTGATCCCGCCGGACATCGCCGGGCAGATACCGCTGGACCTGCTCGGCCTCCTGACCGGCCTGCCCGCCGAAACCGCGCGGATTCCCTGGGACGGCCCGCGGGTCCGGATTATCGAGCATCAGGCGCATGCCCCGGGCCATGCGGCGCTGTTGATCGAGGAGCGCGGCGTTCTCGTCGCCGGCGACATGCTCTCCAATGTCCTGATTCCGCTGCTCGACCTGAACGACACCGCGGACCCGATCGAGGACTACCTCGCCGCGCTGCGGCTGCTCGAGGGCGCGGCGGGCGAGGCCGAGGTCCTCGTCCCGGGCCACGGGTCCATCGGCGGAGCTGACCAGATACGCGCACGGATCGAACAGGACCGCGCGTACGTGCACGTCCTGCGTGACGCCGGTGTTCCCCGCGACCCGCGGGTCGGCCCATCGGCCACGTTCGGCAAGGATTGGCTGCCCGGCGTGCATGAACGGCAACTACAGCTCCTCGCCCGAAGAAGATAGCGCGACGGGACGCCCGGTAAGGGATCGGCGGATTCCGGCGCTCACTGCAACAGGAATTCTCCGATCACTTCGGTCGGCTTTTGGAACCCTGGCCGTTCGCGCGGCCGGTCGTTGAGTTCGGCGGCTACCCGGCCGAGGTCTTCGGCGGTGGAGACGGACAGGTCGGTGCCTTGGGGAAGTATTGGCGCAGCAGCCCGTAATGTTGATCATTCCCGGGATTTGGTTCCGTGCTGCACAGAGGGTTCAGGAGCCTAGGGCTGCGCTGATCCGGTTCGCAGTATGCCTGACGGATTCGATGATCCTGCGGGATTTTTCGTCATTTAGGCGGAAGGTCGGGCAGGGCACCGACAAGGTCCCGATGATTCTGCCTTCGCTGCGTATGACCGCCGCTGCGCTCCAGACACCTTCGTCGATTTCTTCGGTGCTGACTGCCCAGCCCCGTTCGGCGTCCTGCCGGACTTCTGCCAGGAAATCCTCGACACCGGAGACCGGCGGCAGGTCACCGCGGGCCAGTGCTTCCTCCACATATTTTCTGCGGTCCCCCTCCGGCAGCGCCGCGAGCAGCAGATGCGCGCTGGCGCCTCGAAGCGGGGGCAGGTGTTGCCCGATCTCAAACGACAGCCGCAGACGTTGCTCCGCTTCGACGCGGTGCGCACAAACGGGCAGTCCGGCCACGGGCTGGATCAGCAGGACAGTTTCGTTCGTCTCCTCGGACAGGGCCTGCATGAATGGCTGAAGCACATCGATCAGGGATGTGGCCCGGCGTGCCGCCTGGCCCAGCGCCGCAACACGCATGGTGAGGCGGTACTGCCCGTGCCGGGCTTCCTCGATCAGGCCCATCTCCCGCAGCATCGCCACGTATCGGTGGGCCGAGGGAAGCGGCATTGCCACGCTTTCGGAGAGTTCCCGAACGGTGGCCACCGGTTTCCGCTCAAACGCGAACAGCAGGTCAAGCGCACGTCTGGCGCTGTCGGCGCCGGCCTTTGTCGCAGCCATAAATCCCCCTTGTTGACTCGGTCACAGTGCCGGGTCTATCGTTGACGCACCGAAGTGATAATAGGTTATCACAGAGCGATAATAAGTCAATGCCGTACTTCTCCGGTTCGCCTTCCTCCCTGTCGCGGGCGAACCTCCACAGTTCTGGAGCTTCAATGTCGAGCACTGAAACAGCTGCGTCCAAGGCAGCGGTCAAGTTGTCGGGCTACCGATGGCTGGTCCTCTTCGCCGCCTGGGCATCCTTCACCCTGACCTCGGTGGACCGCTCCACCTGGGGACCGGCCTCGGTTTTCGTCGGGGAAAGCCTCGCGGTCCCCCTCGCCAGCCTGGGCGCCTTCGCCACCGCCTACTACATTGGCTATGTCGTCTCCAACGCCTTCAGCGGCTTCGCCTCGGATGCGTTCGGGGGCCGGGCTGTCCTGACCATCTCCCTGCTTGGCGCCGGCGTGGCGATGTTCCTCTTCGGCTCGGTCACCTCCCCCGTGGTGGGCATCACCGTCCAGGCAATCGTGGGGTTCTTCGCGGGGGCCGATTACTCGGCAGGCATCCGATTGATCACCAGCTGGTTCCGCCCGCGTGAACTGGGCCTGGCGATGGGCATCTTCACCACCGCCACCTCGATCGGCACGGCCATCGCCAACCTCGTGGTCCCGGCCCTGATCACCCGGTCCGGCTGGGGGACCTCATACCACCTCTTCGGTGCCATCTCCGTGGTTATGGCCGTCGTCCTTTTCTTCACGGTCCGTCCGGGCCCCCTGCTGGAGGAACGGGCCAGGAACCGCAAGGACCGCCGAAAGCCGGAGTTCGGCACCCTGGCCCGCAACCGCAATCTGCTGCTGACCTGCTTCGCCGGCTTGTGCGCCTTCTGGGGCCTGTACGGTTTCGTCACCTGGTCCAACGCGCTGATGATCAAGGGCCACGGCATCTCCCCGGAAACCGCCGGCGTCGTGGTGGCGATCTTCGCGATCAGCGCGATCCTTGCAAAGCCGGTCATCGGATTCGTATCCGACCGCTTCTTCAGGGGCGCCCGCAAGGTCCCCTCCATCGTCCTCTTCGGCCTGTTCGGCGCCATTCTCATCCTGTTCGGGACCCTGGAGACGTCCACCGCGTTCATCATCGCCGCCCCGTTCCTGGGCATCGCCGCCTACGGCTGGTCCCCGCTGCTCGTCTCGCTGGTGCCGCGGCTTGTGCACGGCTCCGTCACCGGCGCAGCCTCCGGCCTCGCCAACGCAACCTGGCAGCTCGGCAGCGTGTTCGCGCCGATGGCCGTGGGCGCAGTCTTCGCTGCTGCCGGATCCTTCAACGCGGCCTTCCTTACCCTGGCCGCCGGCCCCATCGTGGGCATGGCCGTGATGTTCTTCGTGCGGGAACAGGTCCCCGGCTCGACCACTTCGACCCCAACCGAGAAAGAAAAAGCGTGATGTCCAAGATCCTGTTTGTCCATCCAGAAGGCGAGACCCAGGAGGTCGAAGCCGCCGAAGGCTCCAGCGCGATGCGCGCGGCACTGACCGGCGGCGTGCAGGGAATCGCGGCCGACTGCGGCGGCGAGGCCTCCTGCGCCACCTGCCACGTGTACGTCGGCGAAGAATGGGCCGACAAGGTCGGCGGACCCGGCCTCGACGAAGACGACATGCTGGAGTTCACCGCCTGCGAACGGAAACCCACCAGCCGCCTGTCCTGCCAGATCCGGATCGACCGGAACCTCGACGGCCTGGTCCTGAACCTGCCGGAGTCCCAGTGAGCGCCGGCACCGTGATCATCGGCGCGGGACAGGCCGGCGCCCAGCTGGCCATGTCGCTGCGGGAGGCCGGCTACCTCGGCGGCATCGCGCTCATCGGCGACGAACCGCACGCCCCGTACCACCGCCCCCCGCTCTCGAAGGACTTCATGGCCGGCGGACTCACGGAGGCCGAACTGCCGATCCGCACCCGGGAGTTCTACCAGGGGCAGGACATCTGGCTCCTCACCGGAACGCCGGCGGCGGCCATCGACCGGGACGCCAAACACGTCGTCCTCGCCACCGGCGCGGAACTGCCGTACGAGCACCTCGTCCTGGCCACCGGCGCACGCAACCGGATGCTCCCCTTCGATGGACAGGAGCCGTCGAACGTCCACTACCTCAGGACGCGCGACGACGCCGACAGTCTGCGCGGCGCGCTGGCGGATGCCCGGAACGTCCTGGTCATCGGGGCAGGCTTCATCGGCCTGGAGTTCGCCTCGGTTGCCGCCGGGCACGGTGCCCGGGTCACCGTCGTCGAGATGGCCGACCGAGTCATGGGACGGGCCGTCTCCGAGGAGATCTCCGCCCACTTCGCCGCCCGGCACACCGCCGCCGGCACCGACGTGCACTGCGGAACCTCCGTCGAGGAGTTCCTCCGCGGCGCGGACGGGCAGGTCACCGGGGTGCGCATTGGCGGACAGGTCCGCGACGTCGACCTCGTCCTCGTCGGCATCGGGGTCATCCCGAACACCGAGCTTGCGCAGGACGCCGGCCTGGCCGTGGACAACGGCATCATCGTCGACTCCGGCCTGGCCACCTCGGATCCCGCGATCTCCGCAATCGGGGACTGCGCCCGCCACCCGCGCCCCGAGGTCACGGGGCTGGTCCGGGTCGAGTCGGTGCAGAACGCTGCCGACCAGGCCCGCTTCCTCGCCCGCCGCCTGACCGGCACGGCCGCATCGTACGCCGACGTGCCCTGGTTCTGGAGCCACCAGGCCGGCGACAAGCTGCAGATCGCCGGGCTGTCCCAGCCGGGCGACGGATCGGTCGCCATGGGCGATCCTGCCGCCGGCCGGTTCTCGGTGTGCCGAATCCGCGACGGGTACCTCGTGGCCGTCGAATCCGTGAACAGCCCGGGCGACCATCTGGCCAGCCGGAAGCTTCTGGCCTCCGGAACCGGCGTGGACGAGGCACAGCTGCGCTCCCCCGGCTTCTCGCTGCGAAAAGCCGCTGTCAGCACCCCGGCCCTGACGGCGGCCGGCTCCGCCCCGTCCCGTCCCAGCCACCTCTAGAAAGGACCAACACGATGACCGAAATGACCCGCGAAATGATGAACGGGTACGTTGATATGGAAAACGGCTACATCAGCCGCGAGCTGTTCGTCGACCCCGGCCTGTACAAGGAGGAACTGGAGAAGGTCTTCACCCGGGCCTGGCTGTTCGTCGGACACGAGAGCCAGATCCCCGAGCCCGGGGACTTCTTCACCTCCCGCATGGGCGAGGAGTCCGTGATCCTCTGCCGCGACAAGCGCGGCGAAATCCATGTCTTCCTCAACTCCTGCCGCCACCGCGGCATGAAGGTCTGCCGCTACGAATCCGGCAACACCTCCCTCTTCACCTGCCCCTACCACTCCTGGACCTACACCACCGACGGCAAGCTGCAGGGCGTGCCCCAGTACCGCTCCCTCTACGAGGGCAACCTCGACCGCGAGGCCAACGGACTGGTGTCCGTGGGCAAGCTCGCCAACTACAAGGGCACCATCTGGGCCACCTGGGACAAGGACGCTCCCGACTTCCTGACCTACCTTGGCGACGCGAAGCTGCACCTGGACCAGGCGCTGGATTGCCGCGACGGCCGCGAGGGCGGCTCCGAGGTCATCGGCATCCACAAATGGATCTTCCCCGCCAACTGGAAGTTTGCCGCCGAGAACTTCCTCGGCGACACCTACCACAACCCCAGCCACCGCTCCGTGGACCTGATCGGCATCGGCCCCAGCGCCGAGTCCGGCAAGAAGGGCCGCCGGGATGATGAACTCGAGAAGGCCCAGCACATCTGGGTCAGCTTCCCGCAGGGACACGGCGTGCACTCGGCGGTCCAGCCCTCGGCCAACGAATACATCGAATCCTTCCTCGACAATCCGGTCCTCGAGGAGTACTTCCGGCACTGCTACGAGGAGCGCAAGGCCCGGCTCGGCGAGCAGGCCCGGCTGCTGCCCTTCGTCGGCTCGATCTTCCCCAACACCTCCTACCACGGCCGCCAGCCGCGCGGGCTGTGCGCCTGGCACCCGCACTCCCCCACCAGCACCGAGGCCTGGCGTTTCTTCCTCGTGGACAAAGACGCCCCCACCGAGGTCAAGGACTACCTGCGCCATTACTACATGCGCTACTCCGGCCCGGCGGGCATGACCGAACAGGACGACATGGAGAACTGGCTCTACGCCACCGCCGCCAGCACCGGCACGGTCGCCCGCCGCTACCCGTTCAACTACCAGCAGTCCCTGGGCAAGGCCACCGGCGAATACGACTACCCCGGTGACGTGACCCTGCAGCCCACCGAGCAGATGGCCCGCGGCTACTACCGGACGTGGCAGAACTATATGAACGGCGCCTCCTGGGACACCCTGCTCGGCGGGGACGTGCGGTGACGGACTCCAAAGTCGTCGTCGTCACCGGCGGAACCTTCGGCATCGGCCGGCAGATCAGCACCGGGCTGGCCGAACGCGGCCACCGCGTCGTCGCCTTCGGCATCGACGCTCCCCAAAACTCCAGCACTGCCGAAGGGTCGGTCAGCAGCTTCCGGAAGGAGATAGCGAAGCTCGGCCTCGACGTAGACGTCCTCGAAGCCGACGTCACCGACTCCTCGGCCGTGGCCCGGGTGGTCGAGCACGCCCGGTCCCGCCACGGCAGAATCGACGCTCTGGTCAACAACGCCGCCATCGGCCCCCTCGGCACCGTGCTCGACACCGACGAGGAACTGTTCGACAAGATCCTGGCCGTGAACCTGAAGGGCCCCTACCTGTGTTCCCGGGCCGTCCTGCCCCACCTCGTGGAGGCCGGCGGCGGGTCGATCGTGAACATCGGCTCCGGCGCCGGATGGGGCAAACCCAACATGGCCGCCTACTCGGCCAGCAAGGGCGGAGTGTTTGCCCTGTCAGCGGCCACGGCCTACGACTTCTTCCACGACAAGGTCCGCGTCAACACCGTGGTCCCCGGCGGCGGGGCCATCATCTCCGGCATGACGCTCGGCCGGGTCGGCGGGGAGGTCTCCAAGGTCGACCGGGGCGCCCCCGGCTCGGCGGCCGGCCGCCCAGTCCAAGGCACAGATATCGCCCACACGGTCGCGTTCCTGATCAGCGACGAGGCCGAAGCCATCTCCGGGACCGTGATCGACGTCGGATGCTTCGCGCACCAGGGCGGACCAGTCAAAAGGAAGGAAACCAAATGACCGCACAATCAATCTCCGATGGAGCCAGCCTTCAGCAGGACCTCATCCGCGACGACGAGTACTACCGGCTGAAGGCCGACATCGAGGACTTCCTCTACACCGAGGCCGACCTCCTCGACGGCCGCCGGTTCAAGGACTGGCTCGACCTTCTCAGCGAGGACGTCACCTACTTCATGCCCATTCGCCGCAATGTGAAATTCGGTCAGCACGCCGAGAAGGAAAACACGCGTCTGGGCGAAGGCATCAGCTGGTTCGACGAAGGCAAGTGGACGCTGAACAAGCGCGTCGAACAGATACTCACCGGAGTCCACTACGCCGAGGAACCGCTCTCGCGGGTCTGCCACATGGTCTCCAATGTCCAGATCCACGCCATCCGTGAAAACGGCACGCAGCGCGAAGTGGACGTCCGCTCCCGCTTCCTCGTCTACCAGAACCGGGTCGAGTACGAGACATACTTCTTCGTCGGGAAACGAAACGACACGCTCCGTCTCACCGAGGACGGGTGGAAGATCGCCCGCCGGGAGATCATTCTCGACCAGAACGTGCTGCTGGCCAAGAACCTGACCACCTTCTTCTAAAAAGGAAAACCGATGATTAACGTCTTTGATCTGACCGCAGGCACCCGCGTCGAACTGGTCGACGGCCGTCAGGTTACCGTGCGGGAAAACATGGAAGACGGCCAGTGGGTCCAGGTGTCCGAAGACGAAGGTGCTGAAACCGAACTGGCCCACTCGCAGGACATCCTGCGCGTCGTCGAGAACTAGCCAGGAGGAGTCACTGTGCTGCGCTTTGACCACATGCCAAGCGATTTCCACCCGCTCTTCCTTTTCCTCGGCGACAGCAGCGACCTGATGCAACTGGCAGGACTGCTGCGGGACTTCGCCGAGAATCCGAGGGAGACCGACGTGCGGGGAGCAATTCGCGATACCGGGGGACGCTCACAACTGACCCTCCTGCCCGGAGAAGGGCCGGATGCACCCTACGGATTGAGACCGGCCTTGGAAGATAACCACTTCACCTGGATGCTCAACGCCTGGCAGGCAGAACAGATAGCCCTCCGCATCGACGCCCTCACCCCTGCCGGCCTCAAATCCGGCAACGACATCCTCGAACTCGGGCTCGAAGGCGAAATCCCCGTCAAGGTATCCCGCGGGGAATTCACCGACAACTTCCTCACACCCAAACACCATCTGGATCCGGACTACCGGCCCTCCGCTGAAGAAAATTGATTGAATCTCCCCTGTGGCTGAACCAGCCCGGGAGGAAACCGAGATAGGAATCAGCCGACTGCGGTCATCGCTGGGCAGCGCTCAGCGATGACCGCTCGCGTCCAGGGCTCCTGCCGCCAGACCGCAGCGGGCATCGATCGAAACCGGAGGCCACGAAGAACGCGTCCGTCAAGAAGGGCGGGAAGGTCGACCACGCCATCATGCACAACGGCGAGGTCCAGATCCTGATCGAGTGCAAGAAGTCCAAGGACCCGGTTGCCGCCCACCAACAGGAAGATCAAAAACGCCATCAACTGCGCCAGGCCAGGTGGTAGGGCGTAGATCGCCTGCCAAGCCGGACGAAGCGCACCGCCTGACGCTTGCCATCCGATCCGCCGCCCTGGCCGAGCCCGGCGAGCAACTGCCGGGGATCATTCCGGGAGTCTTCAGTGGTCGACGTGTTGGGGGGCGTTTTCCTCGAAGCGCTCCAGGTCGTAGTTGAGCCCCTCGTACACCTCCGGCCGGTTCCTGCGCAGGTGCGCGGCCCACAGGAGTCCGCCTGCCAGCGCCGCGAGCAGCAGGAGCGGGAGGGCGGCGATGACGGGCGCGTCGGAGCCGGCGAGGACGGGGAAATTGAGGATGGCCAGCAGGACGATGACTGCGAGTCCGAGCAGCCCGATGCCGGGGGCGACGAGGGTGGAGAAGAGCCTTGGGTCGCGGGTGCGGCGGAAGTGGACGACGATGGCGAGGGCCGCGAGCAGCTGGAGGGTGATGATGCCCAGGGTGCCGAAGCCGGTCATGCTCGGCACCAGGGAGGTGATGGGGTCGAGTCCGGCCAGGGCGAAGAGCCCGGCCACGGCGGTGGCAAAGGCGAACTGCACGATCGAGGCGCGCTCGGGCACTCCGTTGGCGCGGGTGCGGCTGAGGCTGCGCGGCAGTATGCGTGCCCGGCTGAGGGAGTAGAGGTAGCGGGTTGCGGAGTTGTGCAGGGCCATGAGCGCGGCGAAGAGGCTGACCAGCAGGAGCATCATCATCGCGGTGGTGAGCGGGCTACCGAGGTAGCTGCTGGAGAGGGAGAAGACCAGGTCGCCCGCTTCCAGGTGTCCCAGGGCGGTGTCCTGGGCCTGCGCGGCGCCGGTCGCGCTGACGATGGCCCAGGTGGTGAAGGCCGCGAAGAGGCCGATGAAGCCGATGGCGACGAAGGTCGCGCGGGGGATGGTGCGTTTGGGGTCCCGGGCTTCTTCGCTGAAGAGGCCCGTGGCCTCAACGCCGACGAAGGCGTTGCCGGCGAAGAGGAATCCGACGCCCACCGCGCCGGAGAAGGCGATTCCGGGGTTGAACGCGGCGGGGTCGAACCCGTGGGTGAAGAGCACCGCGAAGTCGAAGACCAGGAGGATGAGCACTTCGCAGACCAGCGAGATCCCGAGGACCTTGGCGCTGAAGCCGATGCCCTGGCGGCTGAGGGCGAAGGCGGCGACGACGGCGATGATGGCCCAGAGGTACCAGTGCAGGTCGAGTCCGGTCAGCTGCGCGATCACGGTCTGTGCGAAGAAGCCGATCGTGCCGACGGCGCCGGCCACGAAGAAGTTGTAGCCGATCATGGCCACGAGCCCGGTGACCAGTGCCGCGGGCCGGCCCAGGCCGCGCAGGACGAAGGCATAGAAGCCGCCGGCGTTGACGAGCTCGGCCGACATGCGCGCGTAGCCGGTGCCGAACAGCAGCAGCACGGCCGTCACGGCGATGAACGATGCGACCATGCCCCCGCCGTTGCCGAGGGCGATGCCGATGGCGGTGACGACGACGATGCCGGTCAGGGGTGCGACGGCGGCCAGGACGAGGAAGGCCACGCCGAAGACCCCGAGGGAGTTCTTCGACAGGGCGTCCTGCTGGGAGGTGGCGGTGGGAAGGCTCATGGGTTGGTCTTTCGTCTCTTTATGCCGGGAAGGAGGAGCGGCCGGTGTAGCCGAAGTCGGAGAGCAGGTTCACGCCGTTGACGGCACGTGACCGGCGGGAGGCCAGGTAGCCGACGGACCAGGCGATGTCGTCGGATTCCTGAACCGGGTAGGCGGCGTCGGCGAAGGACTCGACCCCCAGGCCGCGCCGGGCCATGGGCGTGTCCACGATGGACGGGCACACGCTGTTGACCCGGATGCCGTGGGCGTCGAAGAGTTCGACGGCGAGGGCACGGGTGAGCTGGACCAGGGCCCCCTTGGAGGCGTTGTAGGCCAGCATTCCGGGCACGGCGACGAAGCCGGAATCGGATCCGATGATCACGATGCTGGCGTCCCGGGCCCGCTTCAGGTGTGGCAGCGCGGCCTGGACCGCCAGGAACGTGCCGGTGACATTGATGTCGAGGACGTCGCGGAAGGAGGCTGCGGTAATGTCCTCGCAGGCCGCCCCCATCTCGCCCTCCGCGCCGGCGGCCGCCACAAGGGCGTCGATGCCGCCCATGCTGCCGGCGAGTTCGCCGATGGCCGGGCCGATCTTCTCCTCGTCACGGACATCGGCGCAGGCCGTCCGGACGTTGCCAGCGGTTGTCCGGCGCAGCTCCTCGGCAGCAGCCTCGAGCCGCGCAGCATCGCGGCCGATGATCCCGACGCGGGCGCCGGACTCGAGGAAAAACCTCGCCACGGCGAAGCCGATTCCGGAGGATCCCCCCGTCACCACTATCCGCCGGGGCAATCCGCGGTGAAGGAGTTCGTTCGTCATGTGTGCTCCGATGCTGACTGCTGGATGCCGGTCCTCGTATGCCGGTGGCAGCCAATGTACTCGTGGCTCCCACAGCACGAAATAGTGTTCTGCTTCCCAGACTCTCAGTCTGATTACTGAACCGGTGTTCCATTCCCCAGCCACCGGTGCCAGCATTGGTGGCAGCTTGTACTGCGGCCGGTCGGCCCCGATGGAAGGAACAAACATGTCCAACCTCTCCCGCGAGGACGCCCTCTCACTTGCCCGGCGCGCCCTGGATTCCTTCGGGATCTCGGCACATGCCGAGATCGAATTCGTCAAGCATCGCGAGAACGTGGTCTTCCGGGTGACCGATGCCGCGGGCTCCTACGCGCTGCGCATCCACCGGCAGGGGCACCGCAGCGATGCGGAAGTCCACACCGAGAACGCCTACATGGTGGCCCTGCGCGACGCCGGCCTCCCGGTCCCCGAAGTCGTGCCGAGCCTGGACGGCGGCCTCTTCGCGGTCCTTGACGATCTGCATAACGGCGCGCACCAGGTGGACGTCCAGCGCTGGGTCGAGGACTCGGCCCCCCTCGGCGACGCCGCAGACGCCTGGCTGGGCAGGGACAACCCGGCAGCGGAGTCCTTCGAGCAGCTCGGAGAGCTCTGCGGCCGCCTCCACGCCGCCACCGGCAGGCTCGGCCGGATCCCGGGCTACTCCCGGCAGGCGTGGGACATCGACGGCCTGACGGGACCGGACGCGGTGTGGGGCGACCCGCGCCGGCTGGCGGACACGGAGGATGACCGTGCAGCGATCGAGGAGGCACTGGCCGGGATCCGCCGGCAATTGCAGGTCCTGGGCACCGGCCCCGAGGTCTACGGCGTCATCCACTCGGACTTCACCCCCGAGAACCTGCTCATCGCGCAGGGGCGGCTCACGCTCATCGACTTCGACGACCTCGGGGAAGGCTGGTGGCTGTTCGACCTGGCCACCATCCTGTTCTGGTACCACCGCCACCCCCGCGCGCAGGAGTACCGCGAGGCCCTGTTGAGGGGGTACGAACGGCAGGCCCGCATCCCGGCCGGCGCCCTCCAGGCGCTGGAGGCATTCGTCCTGGCCCGCGGCCTCACCTACCTGGGGTGGGCGGCCGACCGGCCCGGGGACGAGACCAGCGCCTTCCTGCACGCCGAGATTCTGCCGGTCGTCCTGGACCTGTGCCGCGCGTTCAACGCCGCCGGCCGTACGGATAACCCTGCCCTCCCCGAACGCGACAGGAGCCTGCTGGCCAGGCGTGCCAGGACCATCGGCCCCTACTCGCCGCTGTTCTACGACCGGCCGCGGCACTTCGTCGCCGGTGACGGTGCGTGGCTCACCGACGCGGAAGGCCGGCGCTACCTCGACGCCTACAACAACGTGCCCCAGGTCGGGCACGCCAACCCCCGGGTCGCCGACGCCGTCTGCACGCAACTGCACACGTACAACGTGCACACGCGCTACCTCAGCGAGCCGGTCGTCGACTATGCCGAACAGCTGCTGGCCACCTTCGACGCGCCGCTGGACCGGGTCTACTTCACCAACAGCGGGTCCGAGGCGAACGAACTGGCACTGCGGATCGCCCGGCACCGCACGGCCCGCAGCGGCGTCATCGTCACGAACCACAGCTACCACGGCAACACCATCGCACTGGCCGCCCTCACGACCGGGCTGCCCGTCTCCGAACCGTTCGGCCGGCACGTGCGGGCCATCAGCGTCCCCGACCTGGACGAGCCCCGCCAAGACGACCCGGCACACCTGCTGGCCGCAGCGTTCGCCGAGATCGACAGGGCCATTGCCTCGCTCGAGGAAGAAGGATTCGGCCTCGCCGCGCTGCTCATCGAGCCGGCCTTCTCCACCGAGGGCCTCCCGCGCCTGCCGGAAGGCTACCTGCCGGGACTGGTCGAACGGGTCCGCGCCGCAGGCGGCCTGGTCATCTCGGACGAGGTGCAGGCCGGCCTCGGGCGCCTGGGCGATGTCTGGTGGGGACACCAGGCCACCGGCATCACCCCGGACCTGGTCACCCTCGGCAAACCGCTGGGCAACGGGTACCCCCTCGGGGGCGTGGTGACGACGCAGGCCATTCTGGAGGACTTCAGCAGCTCGAACCTGTACTTCAACACGTTCGCGGGCACCCCCGCGGCCGCCGCCGCCGGCCTGGCCGTGCTGGACGAACTCAGGGACCGGGACCTCATCGCCCGCACCGGCGACCTCGGACGCCATGTGGCCGAACGCCTCGGCGAACTCGTCGCCCTGCATCCCCGGGCCGGATCCGCCAAGGGGCGCGGGCTGTTCTTCGGGCTGGCCCTCGTCGACGAACAGGGCGCACCGGACGGTGGGCTGGCCAAACGCATCGTCGAAGGCCTCCTGCACGAAGGCATCCTCATCAGCCGCATCGGCCCCCACGAAAACGTCCTGAAAATCCGCCCGCCCCTCGTCATCGAGCGCGACGAGCTGGACCTCGTCATTGACGCCCTCGGTCATGCCCTCGTCGCCGAGGCCCGAACCATCGAGGTGGGCGCATGACTACCACCGAGGCAGCCCACGGACGGGCCGGCCACCCGCGAAGCCAGCCGCCCCGCACCGGGGCCGACCCCACCGCATCCCCGCCCTCCCTGCGCATGCGCCAGCAGCTGCGTACCCGCGAGGACCTTGTCCGGGCCGCCCTCGACGTCATCACCGCCGAGGGACTCGAGGCCGCCACGATCGACCGGATCACCAAGCGTGCCGGAACCTCCCGGGCCACCCTCTATGCCCACTTCCCCGGGGGCCGGGCAGACCTCCTCGCCGAGGCCTACCAAACCCTGGGCCGGGACCTCATCGGGGCAGCCGAACAACATGCTGCCCGGCAAGCGGACTGGATCGACCGGCTCTGCGCCTATCCGCGCGCCATGCTCGACCTGGCGGCCACGCGCCAGCTCGGCCTCTTCTACAATGTCTCCGGGCCGCAGCTGGTCGGTATGAAGCGCCGGGGCATCGGATCGCAACGCACACTCGATACGATCGCCGCAGAACTGGCACAGGCCCGGGAACGCGGCGACGTTCCGTCCCACCTGGACGTCGAGGCCATCGCGGCACTGCTCGTCGGAGCGATCCGTGAAGCCGGCATCGACGCGTCCCGCGACCCCGCCACGGCCCCGCGGCGCCTTGCCGCCTTCCGCCAATTACTGGAGGCGTTGTCAGGTCACTGACCCGCAAGGCGCCCGGGGCAAGGATATTGAGGCACCGCCGCTGAGTGGAAGGACAGAGTATGTTGCCGGCAATGCCTTCTGCCGCGGTGTCTTCCCGGCCCCGGCCGGCACGGGGCACAGCCGGGCCGGCAGCCGGATCCGGATCCTGTCCGGGACCGCGGCGCCTTGTCCCGGGATTCGACGCCACGTGCACGTGGAAGCGGCGCTGTTTCCCGGGACAAGGCAAACGCTGATCCCACGGCCGTGTCGCGGGCGACGGGCCCCTCGTGCAGCAGGGATCCCGGCTTGCCCGCCGTGTTTCCGACAGAGGCAGTTCAGGCGGCCAAGGCCACACCGGCGGGGGTCCGGACGAGCCTGGCCGCGGGAGTGATGCTCAGCCGGCATTCGAACTGGTCCGGGTCAACCCGGCGCGGCAACTGCCGTGCCTCGGAACACTCCAGAAGCTGTTCCATGGCTTCCGGCTGAACGGTGGCCCGCTTCAGGTCAAGGACAATGTCCAGGCCGGGAGCGAGGGAATTGGCTCGCCTGGCCAGGATGTAAAGGGCTTTGACATTTCGGGTATCCACCGAACCCCTGATCTCGATTCGGGCCTGCGAGCCGTCAATGTCCAACTGGACGAGGGCCTTCAATTTATCGTTCCTTCGGCCGTCTTGGCCGCCCGTCGAGCGGAGGGGCAGGCGGGGTGGTGTGTTCTTTTCGGGATCGCGGAAGCCCCGGTGAGCGGCGGATGCGGCCGGCACGACCGAGGCACCCCGGGTGGGCGGAACGGAAGCACCGGGGTGGCGTCGGAATGATTCGTTGGTCATGTTCTGCCTCCAGTGGTTGATGTGCTCGATTATCGGCAAGGCCCGAGCCTGGCAGGATCGGCCGGCCAGCCGAACCTGATCTGTCGTGCAGCGGGTCCGGGTACCCGCCTGGTCGCTGCGGCTTTGCAGCCGCAACGCCGGCACCGGGCAGGACGCCGCCCTGCCCGGGGCCGGAAGAAGAGCCGCTGCCCTTCCGGGTGTGGTCACCGGTTGGCGATGGCAGCGGCCTCGGCAAAGTATTCGGCGTCGACCATGACGGCGTAGCGCTCGGCCTCCAGGGACGTGACCGACTTGAAGTCCCGGCGTCCGCCGCTGGCCCAGTGCCCGATGAAACCGAAAACGGCTCCCCAGGCCGCGGCGATGAGCACGCTGCCCGGCAGCACGCTCAGCCAGACAATGCCGGGGACGAAGAGCCCGAACAGCAGGCCGATAAGCAGGCCCAACCAGGCGCCGCCGGCGGCTCCGGCCAACGCGGCCTTGCCCTTGGTCATCCGGCCTGTGACCTGCTCCACGCTGCTGATGCCCAGGCCGACAATGCGCACGTGTTCGACCGGGAACTTCTCATCCGAGAGCCGGTCCACCAGGCGCTGCGCCTGCAGGTAATTTCCGAACTCGGCCAGCACGGCCGAAGCCCCCGGAGCCGCCGCAACGGAAACGCCGGACCGGTGTTGGAAAGTTTCGCTGGTCATGTTCTGCCTCCAGTAGCTCGTTTTGCTGCGGATACCCCCGACTCTAGCAAATTTAGTTCGGTTAGCCGAACGAAACCTTTTTGGTAGGCTGGTGCCATGACGGATTCCTCGACAAGGATGGGCGGCAGGGAGGACCCGACGCCGGGGGTGCAGGTGCGCCACGGCTTCGCCCTGCTGCTCCAGTGGGCCAGCAGGAGTGAATTCCGCCGCTACGTCTTTGGCCCCGCCGCTGCGGACCTCTCAGCCACCGATGCGGCGCTGCTGGAATATCTGACCCTCAACGGCCCGATGAGGCTTTCGGACCTGGCCGCGCGTTGGGGTGTGAACAAATCCACCATGACCTCGCAGGTCCACCGCCTCGAAGCCAGGGGCCTGATCGACCGCCGGCCGGACCCGGCCGACCGCCGCGCCACCCTGCTGGGTACGTCCGCCGCCGGCATTGAACTGCAGCAGCGGATCGGCGCGGCCGGCGCGGCAGCCTTCGATGAAATACTCTCCACCTGGGCACCGGAAGACAGGGAAGCCCTCGGCGCAATGCTGGTCCGCTTCGCCAACGAACTCTCCGCCGCCACCCCCCGGCTCTTCCAAACCCCTGCCTCCGCGGGCCCCGGCGGCCCGCCCCCGCCCAACGACCCGGAAAAGACCGCCCCCGATGCCTGAACAAATCCTGGACCGGAAATTCCGCACCATCATCGCCTCAATTACCTCCGGCGGCCTGGACCCCCTCATCCGTTACGACATCGTGGACCATAACCGCTTCCCGGCCCGGGGCGACGGCCTGCCGGGACCCAAATACTGGGCCCGCGCCCTCCGGGAGGCCATCCCCGACCGGGCCGGCGCCATCCTCATCCTGTCCGGCGCCAAGCGGTAGGGCCGGGGCAGGCATCAAAGCAAACCGCCGGCTTCGGCCGGTCACGAGATGACGCATCTGCCGGAGTGACACCCAAACCCGCCGAGCGTGGCGGTCAGAACGCGAGCGGACATCAGGTCATGAGTGCTTCATCATGCAGGGACGGCCCCTACCTGCAGTGCCAGGCGGGCCCGCCCAGCTCGAACTGCGGCCTATCAAGGGCGACAGCCCGGCTGCCCCGGGCCCGTCGCTCGGCTTCCGCCCTACACGGACGTCCCAGCGCCGACAACGGCGCCTATGACAAACCCCGCCCCGAGGCCACGCCCGCCCTACTCCAGGACAGGGAGGTCCTCCGTGGTTGGTCCTTGCAGCACCTTCCCGGTGGCGGAGAAGCGGGAGCCGTGCAGGGGGCAGTCCCAGGATTTCTCCGCATCGTTCCAGCGGAGGATGCCTCCCAGATGGGTGCAGACGGCGGAGAGCCGGCAGGTGGCGCCGTCCACGGTGGCAATGGCCGCCGGCCTGCGGCCCAGGCGGACGACCGTGCCCGTGCCTTCGGGCGGCACAGTGCCGGCGTCGGTCCCGGGCTTGGCCAGCTCTGCCTTCGCCCAGCCTGCGGCCAGGGTCTTGGCGACATCGGCATTCAGGGCAATCGCGGCCGCTGCCCCCGCCGGCGACGTGATCCGGTGGTGGATCGTGCCGGCCCAGTGAAGCCGGCCGCCGAGAATCTCGGCGCTGATGGCGAGCGCGGCGGCAATGGCGTTGGCCATGCCCCATTTGTTGTATCCGGTGGCGAAAAAGATCTTGCCGCCGCCGCGGGGCAGTTTGCCGAAGAAGGGCATCAGGTTGGTGGCCTGGTAATCCTCGCCCGACCAGGTGTGCGTCACCTCCACGCCTGGAAAATGGCGGCCGGCCCAGTCCACCAGCTCGGCGATACGGCGCCGGGGCGAGGGCTCCCTGCCCACCTGGTGCCCGTTGCCCCCGACCAGCAGCAGTTCCTCGCTGCCGGCCGGATAGGTCCGGAGGGAGCGGCCCGGGGATTCCGCCGAGAGGTACATCCCGGAGGGGATCGGGGTCGAAGCAGGGACACGCAGCGCCACTGCATAGGACTGCGAGGCCTTCAGCTTCGCAAAGTACAACCCCCGGTCCAGGATCGGGATTCCCGTGGCCAGCACCACCTGGTCCGCGTGGACCGTGCCGGCGTCGGTCACGACGGCGGCACGGCTGCCCGTCGTGACGTTCCGGACCCGCACCCCTTCCACCAGCACACCTCCGTGGGCGCGGAAATCCGCCGCCAGGCTCTCCAGCACATCCATGGGGTTGAACTGCGCCTGGTCGGCGAGGCGGATGGTACGGCGGGTATCGAAGGGCAGTTCGGCGCCGCCGGATTCCTCCACCTCCAGGCCGGCAGCCCGGCAGGCGGAAAGCTCGGACTCCACCCGCTGGGCGCCGTCGGCCGTGACCGAGAAGGTGTAGGCGTCCCGGCGCTGGAAGGGGACGCGGTTGTCCTCGAGGTGGCGCAGCAGCCAAGCCTGCCCTTCCCGGTTGGCTTCAACGTACGCGCTGACCATTTTCCGGGAGTACTGCCGGCGCAGCCCGGACAGCATGGTGCCCTGGAGCAGGGTCAGTTTGGCCGTGGTGTGGCCGGTGGTCCCGGCCCCCACGGTTCTGGCCTCCAGGACCCCCACCCGCATCCCGGACCGCGCCAGCAGGGCGGCGGTCGCCAGTCCCGTGAGCCCGGCTCCGACGACGACGGTGTCGAACCCGGCCCCGGGAGTAAATGCATCGACGGGAATAGCCTTGTCGCGGTCCATCCATAGCGAGGTCATCGGTAAACTCCCTGTCCTTTTCCTGGTGATGTTCCTGGTGATGTTCCTGGTGATGGGATCCGGGGGCGGACAGTCTGGTCAGCTGCCCTTCCCGGGGCTGCGATGGATCAATCGTGCTGCTGGCAGGCCTGGCTGTTAAGCCGGTTGCCACCATTATGGATGCGGTCAGGGACCGTGCGGCCATGTATTTTCCTGCCGCCTTTGCCCCGATGGAACAAATCCGGTTTCCGGCAGCCGGCGGTCACCGCACTTGCCAGCCAAGACTGGGATTGCCGACGGCCAGGGCTCGCAGCCCGGAACTGGGCGGCCCGTTTCAGCGGTCCGGCCGTGGGACCGGCCGATGCAATTCCTTCACCGGTATGAAAAGCTCGGCATCATGGGAAGTACCGGGGACGGGCCTGGTTCAATCGAGGCCTTTGTGGCACGGCTGGCTGCCGTCGCGGCCGGTCCGGACAGCACCAATTTCCTGGCCGGCCCCGACCCCGGGAACGCCGGGCGCCGGAGCAACCTGGAGCTGTATTTGCAGGAGATGCTGGAGCGAGCGCCCAAGGTGCTGCTCCTGGGGGAAGCCCCCGGGTACCGGGGCATGCGGGTCAGCGGCGTTCCGTTCACCAACACTGCCATGCTGCGCAGCCCGGACCACCCCTTCGGCCTCTTCGGGCCCGGAAAGGGCTATGTGCTGCCGGACGGGTCCGGCACGGTGGCGGCCGAACCGACGGCCACCGTGATGTGGCAGGTGCTGGCTGACCTTGATTTCCTGCCCCTGCTGTGGAGCTCCTATCCGCTGCACCCCCACCAGCCGGGCCGGCCCTGGTCGAACCGCACCCCCACGGCCGCCGAGGTGTCCGCCGGAGCCCCGTTCTGGCTGGCCCTGGCACAGCTGTTCTCCATCCAAACCGTCATTGCCGTCGGCAATGTGGCCGGCCGCAGCGTCCGCGCCAGCGGCCGGTCCGCACCGCAGGTGCGCCACCCCGCCCACGGGGGCAAGGCCAGGTTCCGGCTGGGCCTGGAGGAGCTCCTGGCAGCAGGGATCAACGATTAGCCCCGGTCCGGCCGCGGCACCTGGAGCAGGATCCGGCGGCCGCGGCCGGCCCGGGTGGCAGCTATCGACCTTGTCCTGCCAGTGCGGCGGTGGCACACTTTCTTGGACCGAGGCGGGACCGCTCGCAGCCGTCTGCTGTGCGGCCCCGGCCCACCAACGGGCGGATCGGCGGGAGACCGGCGCCGTGCCAAGGAGGCTGTCATGAACGTGTTGCACAACCTGGTGGAGCGCCTGGAGCGCCTGGAGTCGCTGGACAAGGCCGCCCTGCCCCTCAGGGCAGGAATAGGGCGGGCCGTGCGGCCGCGGATTGTCCGGAACCTGCTCAGCGGCACCGCACTCGGCCACGCCCTGCACCCGGTGCTGACCGACCTGCCGATCGGCGCCTGGAGCATGGCAGCGCTGCTGGACACCGCCGGGCCCGCCGCCGGTCCGGCGGCCGACCTGCTGGTTACCGTCGGCATAGCGGCAGCTATTCCTACCGCCGCTGCCGGGCTCAACGACTGGTCGGACACCCGGGGGCCGGAAAGCCGGGTGGGCCTGGCGCATGCGGCCGCCAACAGCACCGCCCTGAGCCTCTATGCCGTCTCGCTGGTGGCCCGCAGATCCGGTCACCGCCGTGCCGGCAGGGCGCTGGCGCTGGCCGGCTTCGGGGTGCTCATGGCCGGAGGCTACCTCGGCGGCTACCTTGGTTATGCCCAGGGCGTCAAGGTCAACCGGACGGCCTGGCGGCGGGGACCTGCCGAGTGGACCAGCGTGCTGGCCGAAACCGAACTGGCCGAGGGACAGCACCGGCGGGTCCGGGCCGGGGAAATCTCGGTCCTGCTGGTCAGGGATGCCGGCCGGATCGAGGCCTTGGACAGCGTCTGCAGCCACATGGGCGGTCCCTTGGAGGAAGGGACAGTCGCCAACGGCTGCGTCACGTGTCCCTGGCACGGCAGCACCTTCCGCCTCACGGACGGCAATGTTGTCCGCGGTCCGGCCAGCAACCCGCAGCCCAGCTATGAAACCCGTCTGCAGGACGGGCAGATCCAGCTCCGGGCCCGGACCCCGGCGGCGGGCCGGTACTAAAGCTGCGGGCCGGCGGTGTCCCGGAGGGCGAGCGCGGCCTGCACCAGCGCGGCATGGGTCAGGGCCTGCGGGAAGTTGCCCAGATGGGCGCCGGTGGCAGGGTCCATTTCCTCGCCGTACAGGCCGAGCGAAGTGGCCCGCTCCAGCAGCGCTTCGAACAGCCCGGCCGCCTCGCGGCAGCGGCCGGTACGGGCCAGGGCCTGGACCAGCCAGAAGGAGCACGGCAGGAAGGCCCCTTCGGTGCCGGGCAGGCCGTCGCATCCCGGCGGGTAGCGGTACAGCAGGGGGCCGCCGGCGGACAGCTCGCGCCGGACGGCGTCGACCGTTCCTCTCATCCGGGCTGAGCCGGCGTCCTCGAAGCCCAGCAGGGGCAGGATGAGCAGCGCTGCGTCCAGGTCGGCGGAGCCGTAGCTGCGGGTATAGCTGCCCCGGGCCGGGTCAAATCCCCTGGCCCGCACCTCCGCGGCGATGGCCGCCCGGGCCGACTGCCACCGGCGCCGCTGCCGGTCGCCCAGGCGGTGGCTTTCACCGATGCGCAGCGCCCGGTCCAAGGCGAGCCAGCCCATCAGTTTGGAGTGCACGTGGTGCGCGGCATCGCCGCGGATCTCCCAGATTCCGGCATCCGGTTCCTGCCAGCGCAGGGCCACCAGGTCGGCGAAGCCGCGCATGGCCCGCCAGGTCTCCGAGTAGAGCCGGTGTCCGGCCTGCACCAGCACCCAGGCGGCGTCGATGACCCAGCCGTAGCCGTCCAGCTGGTGCTGGTCCGCGGCGCCGTTGCCCACCCGTACCGGCACGCTGTTGGCGTAGCCGGGCCAGCCGGGCAGTTCCCGTTCCCGGGGTGCATGCCGTCCCGTCAGGCTGAGCAGCGCCGGCAGCCGCGGCCGCTGCAGCCGGCTGGCGTGCAGCAGCCAGCCGAGGAAGCCGCGGGCCTCGCCGGTCTTGCCGGCCGCGAGGAAGGCACCGACGCCGATGCTGGCATCACGCGGCCAGGCATAGCGGTAGTCCCAGTTGCGGATGCCTCCCGGGTCCTCCGGCAGCGACGTGGTCGGTGCCGCGACCGGGGCCCCGGACGGGGAATAGGTCAGCAGCCGCAGCGTCAGCAGGCTGCGCACCACAGCCTCGCGGAAGGGGATGCGTTCGTCGATCCCGGCGGCCCAGGCCCGCCACCGGGCCTCGTCCGCCTCAACCAGGCCCCACGCGGCGGCGGGATTGACGTGGACGAGCGGTTCGCCGGCGGCCACGGACAGCACGAGCGTGACCGGGCGGCCGGGCATGACGGTGATGGCAGCGGGCCGGCCCGGTTCCAGGTCCAGTTCGGGATCACTGCCCAGGGACAGGGCAAGCGGGCCCCACTCGCATACCAGATCCGGTCCCCGGCGGACCCGGGGGCTGCGGTGGTGTTCTCCGAGCCGGGGGTCGAACTCGATCACGGCCGCCACGGGGGCACCCTCGGCGGAAAGCTGCCGCACCAGCACCGTCGCCGGCAGCAGCTGCCCGGACACCTCGGCCACCATCGCTTCGGTCAGGACCAGCCGGCCCCGCCCCGCCGCCCACACCGTCTCCAGCGTGGCACAGTGCCGCAGGTAGCGGCGGCTGAGGCGCTGGGCGGGCAGGGCGGGTCCGGCACGGAAGGTTCCCGCCGGGGGGCCGCCGAGGAGGCGGCCGAACACCGGCTCGCCGTCGAACGCGGGCACGCAGAACCAGTCGACTGCACCGTCGCCGGAAACCAGGAGGGCGGTGCGGGTATCCCCCAGCAGCCCGTAGTCCCCGATGGGAACAGGCGGCGCCGCGGTATCGGGTGCCGGCAGCGGCCGGGCGGCGCGGCTCATCGTGCCTGGAGGAGCAGTCCGAGGACGGCGCCGTAGAGCAGGTGGGCGCCGGCCGCCACCGCCGGGGTCTGGATGCCGTAGTTGAGGGCAAGCAGGCCGGGCGGCTCCAGGACCGCCCTGCTTGCCGGTCCGGCCCGGTGCGAGGCCATCCGCGGGTGGATTCCCGGCAGCAGCGGCAGGATCACCGTCAAGGCCACGGCGACATGAAGCAGTCCGAGCAGTGCCCCGAGCCACCAGGTGCTCCACCCCAGCAGGGCGAACGTTGCCGCATAACCCAGCGCAAAGCCCTGCCCGGCGGCGAGGTGGAGGAAGAACCCTGCGACGCGGGCCCGGTCGGGGTCGGCGGTGACGAGGGTGCCGAGCACAAGCGGCAGGTCGAGCCGGGTGAGCCCTGCCATCTGCGCGGCGATCATCACCACCGTCAGGGCTGCGGTGGCCGCCAGCCCGAACAGGGCCCACCCCGGCCAGTCCATCTCAGCATCCTCGCGGACGGCCGGCCCCGAACGCGGCCACGCCGGCGTCGGCCAGGGCCAATGAAGCTGTCATGGTACCCGCCCTTCGGCTGTCGGAACCGGCGTGGAGGGCCTGCCGGCTCGGAAGCATGGCTCCCGGAATTTCTAAAATTTAACTATTTTGATTTTAGAATCCGCCGCCGGCCCGGTCAAGGCCCGCGTCAAGGTGCACGGGGCCTGGCAACGTCGCGCCGGCCACGGCGGCCGCGCCCTGAGGAGCTTGAACATGCGCTCCACCGATTGCACTCCGCCTGATGCAGGCCGTATGGTCTCCCTATCTCCGTCCGTCGATCTCTACAGGGCGCGGCGCCCCGCAGTACGGTTCAGGTAGTCGGTTCATTGCTCCAGGAGAAACCATGGCAACGCGCAGTCCCGGATATTCAATGATCCTCCGCGGGCAGGCCCCGGCCTTCAGCGCCACAAGCGAGATCGCCGCGGCACCGGCCACCGCCGGCTGCGCGCACGAGGACGAACCCAACGCCAGCGGCATCGTTCCCGGCATCTTCGACCCCCATCTCTGCCAAGCCGTGGCCCGAGCCGTGCGGCACATCGCGGAGACGACGGCACGGACATAACCACCTCACGGGCACCCGGAGCAGGCACAGCAACAGAGGGAGCTGCACCATGACACTCAAGTTCACCACCCCGGCCGGCCTGGACCGCGCGGGCGAGATCCTCACCGACGAGGCCCTCGCCTTCGTCGAGGCCCTGCACCGGAACTTCGCCGGCCGCCGCGAGGAACTGCTGGGCGGGCGGGTCGCCGCCCGCCGGCAGGCCGCCTCGAGCGGCCGCCTCGACTTCCTCCCGGAGACCCGGCAGATCCGCGAGAGCGAGTGGAAGGTCGCCCCGGCGCCCCCGGCCCTGCAGGACCGCCGGGTGGAGATAACCGGCCCGGCCTCGCCCGCGAAGATGGCGATCAACGCCCTGAACTCCGGGGCGAAGGTGTGGCTGGCCGACCTGGAAGACGCCTCGAGCCCCACCTGGTACAACCAGGTGGACAGCATCCTCAACCTGCGCGACGCCGCCTCGGGCACCCTCAGCTACACCTCTGCCGAGGACAAGAGCTACAGCTTGCGCCAGGACGCGCCGTTGGCCGTGGTGGTCACCCGCCCCCGCGGCTGGCACCTGCCGGAGTACAACGTGATCGTGGACGGCGCGCCGGCCTCGGGCTCGCTCGTGGACTTCGGCCTGCACTTCTTCCACACCGCCAGGCTGCTGCTGGACAACGGCCACGGCCCGTACTACTACCTGCCGAAGCTGGAGTCCCACCTCGAGGCCCGGCTGTGGAACGACGTGTTCACCTTCGCCGAGGAGTACCTCGGGATCGGGCACGGCACCGTCCGCGCGACCGTGCTCATCGAGACGGTCCCCGCCGCGTTCCAGATGGAGGAGATCCTTTACGAGCTGCGCGAGCACGCCTCCGGGCTGAACGCCGGGCGCTGGGACTACCTGTTCAGCATCATCAAGTACTTCCGCGACGCGGGCGGGAAGTTCGTCCTGGCGGACCGCTCCACCATCACCATGACCGCTCCGCTGATGCGCGCGTACACCGAGCTGCTGGTCAAAACCTGCCACCGCCGCGGGGCCTTCGCGATGGGCGGCATGGCCGCGTTCATCCCCAACCGCCGTGAGCCCGAGATCACCGAGGCCGCGTTCGCCAAGGTGCGTGCCGACAAGACCCGCGAGGCCACCGACGGTTTCGACGGCTCCTGGGTGGCCCACCCGGACCTCGTGCCCACGTGCCGCGAGGTCTTCGACGGGGTGCTCGGCGAGAAGCCCAACCAGGTGGACCGCCTGCGCGAGGAGGTCCAGGTCACCGCCGGAGAGCTGCTCGACGTCCCCAGCGCGGGCAGCGTGCGCACGCAGAAGGAGCTGGCCCTCAACCTCTACGTCGCCATCCGCTACACCGCCGTGTGGCTGTCCGGCAACGGGGCGGTGGCCATCCACAACCTGATGGAGGACGCCGCGACCGCCGAGATCTCCCGCTCCCAGGTCTGGCAGCAGATCAAGAACGGGGTGGTCTACGAGGACACCGGGAACACGGCCACCCGCGAACTGGTCTCCGGGGAGTTGGAACGGCAGAAGGAGGTGCTGCGCGGGGAGGTGGACGCCGAGTCCTTCGCACGGTTCTTCGAGCCCGCCGCCGGCCTGATCGCCGACCTCGTCCTCGGCGAGGAGTACGTTGACTTCCTGACCCTGCCCGCCTACGACCTGCTGGAGAAGGCCGCTCTCGACCTGCTGGAGACAAAGTGAGCGCCGTCCCCCGGGAGACCGGAGTCCTGGGCGCGGAGTTCCGGCAACGGGCGGCCGAGCGGCTGAGCGGCACGGACGAGTTGCTGGCGCGGGCCTACCCGGGCGATCCAGGCACCCGCCAGCCGGTCCACACGGTCTACGTCCCGGCCGATGCCTTTACCGCGGACACGGTCCGGCAATGGGGCGTGCGCGCTGCCGAGGCCGTGGCCCGGCCCGGCCTGCGCTCCCTGGCGGAGCAGGTGGCCCCCGAGGGCGCGGATCCCGGGCTAATCGACCAGGTGGTCCGGGCGGTCGAGCGCAAGCTGGCCGACGAACCCATTGAAGACCTCCGCCTCGACTTCGAGGACGGCTTCGGCGACCGCGGGGACGAGGCGGAGGACGCCTGGGCCGTGCGCGCAGCCCGCACCGCGGCCGAGGCCGTCCGCGCCGGGACCGCCCCGCCGTTCATCGGCATCCGCTTCAAGTGCTTCGAGGCCCCCACCCGGACCCGGGGCCTGCGGACCTTGGACCTGTTCCTGGCCACCCTGGTGCGCGAGGGCGGGCTCCGCGAAGCAGGACTCAGCGAGGACGGGCTGCCCGCCGGCTTCGTCCTCACCCTGCCCAAGGTCAGCACCCCGGAACAGGTCCAGGTCATGGCGGAGGCCTGCGGCCAGCTGGAGGCGGCGCTCGCGCTGCGCCCCGGCCGCCTGCGCTTCGAGGTACAGATGGAGACGGCCCCGATGATCCTCGGACCCGACGGCACGTGCCCCATCCCGGCGATGCTCCACCGCACCGGGGGCCGCGTCGAGGCCCTGCACTACGGCACCTACGACTACTCCGACTCCCTGCAGATCGCCGCCCGGTACCAGTCCCTGGAGCATCCGGCGGCCGACCATGCCAAGGCCGTCATGCAGGTCGCCGTTGCCGGGACCGGGGTGCGGCTGTCCGACGGGTCCACCAACGTCCTCCCCGTCGGCGACGATCACCAGCGGCAGGCGGCCTGGCGGCTGCACGCCCGCCTGGTGCGCCGCTCGCTCGAGCGCGGCTACTACCAGGGGTGGGACCTGCACCCGGCCCAGCTGCCCACCCGGTTCCTGGCCACGTATTTCTTCTACCGGCAGGGGTTCGCCGCCGCCGCCCGGCGGCTGCGGAACTACGTCCACGGCATCGAGTCGGAGATTCTGGACGAGCCGGCCACGGCCCGTGCCCTGGCCCGGTTTGTCCACCGCGGTGTGCTCTGCGGCGCCGTGTCCCCGGCCGAGCTGGCGGACGCGGCGGGCGTCGCCGAGCAGGAGCTGTTCGCCCTCGCCCACCCCAAGGCTGCGACCCCCTCGACTCCCGGAGACAACTGAGATGACCAAACGCGCCTACTCCGCCCCGCACGGCGGCCATCCGCCCCAGACCGAGCTGCTCACCGACCGGGCAATGTTCACGGAGGCCTACGCGGTGATCCCCCGCGGGACCATGCGCGACATCGTGACCAGCCGGCTGCCGTTCTGGGACGACACCCGGCTCTGGGTGCTCGCGCGCCCGCTCTCCGGCTTCGCCGAGACGTTCTCGCAGTACATCATGGAGGTCGGCCACGGCGGGGGCAGCGACCGGCCCGAGACCGCCTCCGGCGTGGAGGGCGTCCTCTTCCTCATGGAGGGCACCCTCACCCTGACCCTCGAGGGCGAGGAACACGAGCTGGTTCCGGGCGGCTACGCGTACCTGCCGCCGGAGTGCGAGTGGACGGTGCGCAACCACGGCGACGAGCCCGCCCGCTTCCACTGGATCCGCAAGGCCTACGAGTACGTCCGGGGCCTCGGGGTCCCGGAGCCGGTCGTGGCCAACGAGCAGGACGTCGAGCCGATCCCCATGCCGGGCACCGACGGCCGGTGGGCCACCACGCGGTTCGTGGACCCCGACGACGTCCGGCATGACATGCATGTCACGATCGTCACCTTCGAGCCCGGCGCGGTCATCCCGTTCGCGGAGACCCACGTGATGGAGCACGGCCTTTACGTGCTCGAGGGCAAGGCCGTCTACCGGCTCAACCAGGACTGGGTCGAGGTGGAGGCAGGCGACTTCATGTGGCTGCGCGCCTTCTGCCCGCAGGCCTGCTACGCGGGCGGGCCCGGCCGCTTCCGGTACCTGCTTTACAAGGACGTCCACCGGCAGATGAAGCTTGCCTGAACCGGGCGGCGGCGTCCCGCCCCGTCCCCCGTCCCGAGGGCCCCAGGAGGTCAGCGTGTCCTACACCGTGAACTGCTCCATCCTGCTCACCGACCTGCCCCTGCTCGAGCGCCCTGCCGCGGCGAAGGCCGCCGGGTTCGACGCCGTCGAGTTCTGGTGGCCGTTCGCCGGGTCCGTGCCCGGGGACAGGGACGTCGATGCGTTCGTGGGCGCCCTCCGCGACGCGGGCGTACAGCTAACCGGCCTGAATTTCAACGCCGGCAACATGCCCGGCGGCGACCGCGGGCTGGTTTCATGGCCGGCCCGCTCCCAGGAATTCCTGGACAACCTCGACGTCGTCGCCGCCATCGGCGAACGGACCGGCTGCCGGGCCTTCAACGCCCTCTACGGCAACCGCCAGGACGGCTGCACGCCCGAGGAGCAGGACGAGCTGGGCGTGCAGAACCTCGTCCGTGCCGGCCGGGCCGTCCAGCGCATCGGCGGCACCGTGCTCCTCGAGCCGGTTTCGGGCGCCGACGCCTACCCGCTGAAGACCGCCCGGGACGCCCTGGGCGTGATCGCCCAGGTCCGGCAGAACGGTGCGGACAACATCAGGCTGCTCGCCGACTTCTACCACCTGGCCGTCAACGGCGATGACGTCGCCGCCGTCATCGAGAACCACACGGCGGAGTTCGGCCACATCCAGATCGCCGATGCCCCGGGACGGAACGAACCGGGCACCGGCGAGCTGCCGCTGCAGCAGTGGATCAGCCGCAGCCGCCAGCTCGGCTACTCGGGCCACGTGGGACTCGAGTACAGGGCATCCCAGGAGGACCCCTTCGCCTGGATCGCCGCATGGGCCCACGTCTGAGGCACTTCCGCCGCCCCCCGCATGCCACCCGCCCGCCGCACGCACCGTCCGGGCCCCACAGTGAGGACAGCACAATGACCAACGTCACCGTCATCGGACTCGGCATCATGGGTCTGCCCATGGCGAAGAACCTTGTCAAGGCCGGCCACGACGTCACCGGCTTCAACCGCTCCCGGGACAGGATCGACCAGCTCGTCGAGGCCGGCGGCAATGGCGCCTCGAACGTCGCGGGGTCCGTCCGGGACGCCGACGTCGTGATCACCATGGTCCCGGACTCCCCCGACGTCGAGGGCGTCGTCACCGGCGAGGACGGCGTCTTCGCCAACGCCAGGCAGGGCACCATCTGGATCGATGCCAGCTCCATCCGCCCCGACGTCGCCGCCCGGCTGTCCCAGGAGGCTTCCGAGAAGGGCCTGCGCCCGCTCGACGCCCCGGTCTCCGGCGGCGAGCAGGGCGCGATCGACGCCGCCCTGTCGATCATGGTCGGCGGCGAGGCCGCGGACTTCGAGGCCGCCCGTCCCGTGCTGGAGGCTGTCGGGAAGACCATCGTGCACGTGGGGCCCGCCGGTTCCGGACAGACCGTGAAGGCCGCCAACCAGCTCATCGTGGCCGGCAACATCCAGCTGCTGGCCGAGGCGATCGTGTTCCTCGAGGCCTACGGCGTGGACACCGACGCCGCGCTGAAGGTCCTCGGCGGCGGCCTGGCCGGTTCCAAGGTCCTGGACCAGAAGGGCCGGAAGATGCTCGAGCGCAACTTCGACCCCGGCTTCCGCCTCGCCCTGCACAACAAGGACATGGGCATCGTCACCGCCGCGGCCCGCGAGGCCGGCGTCGCCATCCCGCTCGGGGCCCTGGTCGCGCAGTTCGTAGCCGCGACCGTCGCCCGCGGCGACGGGGGCCTGGACCACTCCGGGCTGTTCAAGCTCATCGAGGAGCTCTCCGGCCGCTCCGGCCGGTAGCTCCTTCACCCGGCCCGGACACCGCCGCTTCCCGCTCCCGCGGTGTTCCCGTACCCTTCTCACCGCTCTCGGACCAAGGAGCCCATCATGGCCAGAATGCGCACCGTCGACGCCATCGTCGCCATCCTCCAAAAGGAGGGCGCCACCGAGGCCTTCGGCCTGCCCGGTGCCGCCATCAATCCCCTCTACTCCGCGATGCGCGCCCACGGCGGCATCCGCCACACCCTCGCCCGCCACGTCGAGGGTGCCTCGCACATGGCCGAGGGCTACACCCGCTCCGCTCCCGGCAACATCGGTGTGTGCATCGGCACGTCCGGCCCCGCCGGCACGGACATGGTCACCGGGCTGTACGCCGCCGCGGCGGACTCCATCCCGATCCTGTGCATCACCGGGCAGGCCCCGGTGGCCAAACTGCACAAGGAGGACTTCCAGGCGGTGGACATCTCCTCCATCGCCGCGCCGGTGACCAAGATGGCGATGACCGTGCTGGAGCCGGGCCAGATCCCCGGGGCCTTCCAGAAGGCCTTCCACCTCATGCGCTCCGGGCGTCCGGGCCCGGTCCTGCTGGACCTGCCCCTGGACGTGCAGCTGGCCGAGATCGAGTTCGACATCGACGTGTACGAGCCGCTGCAGGTGGCCCGCCCCGCGGCCACCCGCGCCCAGGCCGCGAAGGCCCTGGACATGATGTTCGCCGCGCGCCGGCCCCTCATCGTGGCCGGCGGGGGCGTGATCAACGCCGACGCCTCCGACAAGCTGGTCGAGCTGGCCGAGCTGCTGGACGTTCCGGTGATCCCGACCCTGATGGGCTGGGGCACCATCCCGGACGACCATCCGCTGATGGCGGGCATGGTGGGGCTGCAGACCTCCCACCTCTACGGCAACGCGACCCTGCTGGAGTCCGACTTCGTGATGGGCATCGGCAACCGGTGGGCCAACCGGCACACCGGCGGGATCGAGACCTACACGGCCGGCCGCACGTTCGTGCACATCGACATCGAGCCGACCCAGATCGGGCGCGTATTCGCCCCGGACCTGGGCATCGTCTCGGACGCGGGCGCCGCCCTCGACGTCCTGCTCGAGGTGGCCCGGGAACGGACGGAGCAGCACTGCGTGCCGGACTGGACAACGTGGGCCAAGGACTGCGCGCGGCGCAAGGGCAGCATGCAGCGCAAGACCCACTTCACCAACGTCCCGATCAAGCCGCAGCGCGTGTACGAGGAGATGAACTCCGCCTTCGGCAAGGACACCACCTACGTCTCCACGATCGGGCTCTCCCAGATCGCCGGCGGGCAGTTCCTGCACGTGTACGGCCCGCGGCAGTGGATCAACGCCGGCCAGGCCGGGCCCCTGGGCTGGACCGGCCCGGCGGCGCTCGGGGTGGTCCGCGGCAAGCCCGGGGAAACGGTCGTGGCCCTGTCCGGGGACTACGACTTCCAGTTCATGATCGAGGAACTGGCCGTCGGCGCACAGTTCAACCTGCCCTACATCCACGTGGTGGTGAACAACTCCTACCTGGGCCTGATCCGCCAGTCCCAGCGCGGGTTCGGGATGGAGCAGGACGTCTCCCTGGCCTTCGAGAACCTCAACTCCCCCGAGACCAACGGCTACGGCGTGGACCACCTCAAGGTGGCCGAGGGCCTCGGCTGCAAGGCGGTGCGGGTGACGGACCCGGAGAGGCTGCAGGACGCCTTCGCCGAGGCCCGCTCCCTGATGGGCGAGTTCAGGGTGCCCGTGGTCGTGGAGGTCATCCTGGAGAAGGTCACCAATATCTCCATGGGCACCGAGATCGACAAGGTGGTGGAATTCGAGGAGCTGGCCGAGCGCGGGGAGGACGCCCCCACCGCGATCGCCCTGCTCGATTAGACCGCCGGCCGGGAAGGAGGACGAACGTGCGCATCGCCGTGGCCCCGGACAAGTTCAAGGGTTCCCTCGCGGCCCCCGACGTGGCCGTCCCGGTGGCCGACGGCAGGGGGGTACCCTCGGGGCCGCCGTCGGTGCCGGGTTCACCCCCGGACCTCGTCCATGCCAGGACAACAGACGTGCCGGCACGCACCGGCGCCGATGAGCAGGAGGAAATCCGATGACGGAGAAGAACACACCCCAGCAGCCGGAGACTCCCCACCGGAGCCGGAAGCCAACCGGGAAGCAGAAAGAGGTCCCCCGGCAACCGCCCGCGGAGGACCGGCGTACGGCCTCCGCGCCCCCGGACCCCGCCGGGCGTCCACAGCAGATGCCGGGTGACCCGGTGGAGATCGCCCAGGAGGACTCGGCCCGTTCGGCGACCAAGCCGGCGGCGGCGCAGGACGCCTACGCGTCGGAGCAGGCCCACAAGCTCGAGGTCAGCGAGAACGTCAACGACCCCGGGCGGATCCGGCGCCTGATCGCCGAGTACAGGCGCGAGCACGGGCTGCCGGCAGACGCCGTCGACTCTCCCCACATGGGGGCGGACGACCACGGCGCCTTCGCCGGCGACCACCGCGAGTTCGACCTGGTGATCCGGGGCCGGAGCATCCTCACCACGGCCGGGGTGGTCGCGCGCGAGGTGGGGATCCGGAACGGGAAAATCGTGGCCATCGAACCCCTCGGGACCGGCCTGCGCGGGCGCGAGGTCGTGGAACTCGCCGGCGACGAGACGCTGCTGCCCGGGCTCGTGGACACCCACGTGCACATCAACGAGCCCGGCCGCACCGAGTGGGAGGGCTTCGCCTCCGCCACCCGGGCCGCGGCCGCCGGCGGGGTCACCACGGTCCTGGACATGCCGCTCAACTCCATCCCCGCCACCGTCAACGCCCCGGCCCTGGAGTACAAGCGGCTCTTCGCCCAGAACAACGTCTTCGTGGACGTGGGCTTCTGGGGCGGGGCGATCCCCGGCAACAAGCCCCATCTGCGCGAGCTGCACGACGACGGGGTCTTCGGCTTCAAATGCTTCCTGCTCCACTCGGGGGTGGACGAGTTCCCGCACCTGGAGGCGGACGAGATGGAGGAGGACCTGGCCGAAATCAGGACGTTCGACTCGCTGCTGATCGTGCACGCCGAGGACTCCCGCGCCATCGACCGGGCCCCGCGCCCCGAGGGGGACGTGTACGCGAACTTCCTGCGGTCGCGTCCGCGCGGCGCGGAGAACCTGGCGATCGCAGAGGTCATCGAGCGCACCCGCTGGACCGGGGCCCGTTCCCACATCCTGCACCTGTCCTCCTCGGATGCGCTGTCCATGATCGCCACGGCCAAGCGCGACGGGCTGGACCTGACGGCCGAAACCTGCCCGCACTACCTGACCCTGCTGGCCGAGGAGGTGCCCAACGGCGCCACCGCCTTCAAGTGCTGCCCGCCGGTGCGGGAGGTCGGCAACCGGGAACTGCTGTGGGAGGGGCTGCTCGACGGGACCATCGACTTCATCGTCTCGGACCACTCCCCCTCGACGCTGGACCTCAAGGACCTGGAGAACGGGGACTTCGGCGTGGCCTGGGGCGGGGTGTCCTCCCTGCAGCTCGGGTTGTCCCTGATCTGGACCGAGGCCCGCCGCCGCGGCATCGGCCTCGAGCGGGTGGTCGAGTGGATGTCCACGCAACCCGCCCGGCGGGCCGGGTTGCGCTCCAAGGGCAAGCTCGCCCTGGGCTACGACGCCGACCTGGTGGTCTTCGCCGCCGACGACGCCTTCGTCGTGGACGCCCGCAAGCTGCACCACAAGAACCCGATCACCCCCTACCAGGGCAGGGCGCTGTCCGGGAAGGTGCGCAAGACCTACCTGCGGGGCACCGCGGTGGACTTCGACTCGCCCCGGGGCAGGCTCATCCGGCGGGGGGAGAGCTGAGCGGTTTCCGGAACACCGTACGGGGCGGCAAAGCCGAACCCCTGCACGGCCGGAACCCTTGACTGTGATCTCCGCCACAGATAGATTTATTTCACGAAACGAGATGTGTTTTCCGTAATGCGAAAGCATGGCTTCCACGAGTGTCCCGCGAAGGCCGGCGTTCCCGCAGCCGGCAGCACGGTTCCGTCGACACAGCCCGGCTCCGGGCAACATCCTTTTCCGCCGCAGGGAGGTCTGCACCATGTCCCACCAGCACGGTCCCGGCTCGCACGACGAACACGGGCATCCGCACCTGATCGACCCGGAACCGTGGGGCACCGGCGATCCCGCGGTCGAGGAGATCGTCCGGGGAGAACCCGTCGTCCCGGCACAACTGCCCGCAGGCATCAGCCCCCGGCTCTATAACGAGGACCTGGCGCCCACCACGCGCAAGGGCCGCACATGGCACGCCTACAGCATCTTCACGCTGTGGGCCAACGACGTGCACTCGCTGGGCAACTACGCGTTCGCCATCGGACTGTTCGCCCTGGGGCTGGGCGCCTGGCAGATCATGCTGGCCTTCCTGCTCGGCGCCGTCCTGCTGTTCCTGCTCCTGAACCTCTCCGGGTTCATGGGTGAGCGGACGGGCGTGCCGTTCCCGGTCATGAGCCGGATCGCGTTCGGCATCCGGGGCTCCAACATCCCGGCCATCATCCGGGGCGCCGTGGCCGTGGCCTGGTTCGGCATCCAGACCTACCTGGCCTCGATGGTGCTCCGGGTGCTGATCCTGGCCCTGGCACCGTCCCTGGCACCGCTCGACGCGAACTCCTTCCTCGGCCTCTCGACCCTGGGCTGGATCTCGTTCGTGGCGCTGTGGGCAGTGCAGACCGTGATCGTCAGCTTCGGCATGGAAATGATCCGCAAGTACGAGGCCTTCGCCGGGCCCATCATCCTGCTCACCATGCTGTCCCTGGCCATCTGGATGTTCATGAAGGCCGGCGGGTCCATTGCCTGGTCCACGGCGGAGTCGCTGACGGGCGGGGAGATGTGGGTGCGGATCTTCCAGTCCGCGGCGCTGTGGGTGGTCGTATACGGGACGTTCGTGCTGAACTTCTGCGACTTCACCCGGGGCGCGCCTTCGGAGCGGTCGGTGGTGCGCGGCAACTTCTTCGGCATCCCCATCAACATGCTCTTCTTCGCCGCCATCGTCGTCGTCCTCTCCGGCGCCCAGTACAAGATCAACGGGACGGTCATCGAGTCGCCCACCGACGTCGTCAATGCCATCCCGAACACCTTCCTGCTGGTGCTGGCCTGCCTGGCCCTGATCGTCCTGACGGTGGCCGTGAACCTCATGGCCAACTTCGTGGCGCCCATCTACACGCTGGCCCACCTGTTCCCGCGCACCCTGAACTTCCGCCGGGCAGCCATCGTCTCCGCCGTGATCGGCCTGGTGATCCTGCCGTGGAACCTGTACAACTCGCCGCTGGTCATCGTGTACTTCCTCGGCGGGCTGGGCGCCCTCCTGGGCCCTCTGTTCGGCGTCATCATGGCCGACTACTGGCTGGTCCGGAAGGGCAGGGTCAACATCCCGGACCTGTACTCGGAGTCCCCGGACGGGGAGTACGCATACACCCGCGGCGTCAACCGCAAGGCCATCCTCGCGGGTACACCGGCGGCCGCCGTCGCCCTGGTGCTGGCGCTCGTCCCGGCATTCACCTACATCTCCGGCTTCTCCTGGTTCATCGGCGCGATCCTGGCCGCCGTAATCTACCTGCTGCTCGCGGACCGCCACGCGCCGTTCCGCCAGGTCGACGGCGAGCCGATCGCCGTCGCCCCGAAGCACTGACCGGCAAGGACCCCGGCAACACCGTCCCCGTTCGAAAGGCAACCCACCATGCGCATCCTCGTGGTCAACGTGAACACCACCGAATCCATGACCGCGTCCATCGGGCGCGAGGCAGCGGCCGCGGCCTCCCCCGGGACCCAGATCGTGCCCCTGACCCCGCTGTTCGGGGCGGAGTCCGTCGAGGGCAACTACGAGAGCTACCTGGCCGCCATCGCCGTGATGGAGACCGTGAAGGCCTACCCGGAGCCCTTCGATGCGGTCATCCAGGCCGGCTATGGCGAGCACGGACGGGAGGGCCTGCAGGAGATTCTGGACGTGCCCGTGGTCGACATCACCGAGGCGGCCGCGGGCACCGCCATGTACCTCGGGCACCGCTATTCGGTGGTGACCACCCTGGACCGCACGGTCCCGCTCATCGAGGACCGCCTGAAGCTGGCCGGGCTCATGGACCGCTGCGCGTCCGTGCGGGCCAGCGGCATGTCCGTCCTGGAACTGGAGTCGGACCCCGAGGCCGCGGTGCAGGCCATCATCGACCAGTCCCTGCGCGCCGTGCGGGACGACCATGCCGAAGTCATCTGCCTGGGCTGCGGAGGCATGGCCGAACTGAAGGCTAAGGTCGCAGAGCGCACCGGGGCGCCCGTGGTGGACGGGGTCGCCGCGGCCGTCACGATCGCCGAGTCGCTCGTCCGGTTGAACCTCACGACGTCGAAGGTGCGCACCTACGCCGCTCCCCGGCAGAAGGCGTTCAAGAACTGGCCCCCCGTGTCCCCTCAGGCCGATGCGCTGTCGGAGGCGGCGCTCCGGCACGACAGGTAGGATGGCACCGGCTCCGCCACCACGGCGGGACGTGCCGAGCGGCTGCGCCACGCGGTCCACGCCCGGGGAGGAAGGTGCCGGGCCCGGCCGCTGCCAGCCTGCCTTCGCCGGGTCCTGCCGGATGGTTTCTCCAGCGCGGCGCCCTCGTTTCACGTGAAACCATCCCGCCTGCACACAAATGGCGCGGCCCGGCCACCGCGGGGGTGGCCGGGCCGCGGGGACGGCCGGACGGCTCAGCCGTTGATGACCTGCGGGGCCCCGAGGTGCTTCAGGCCCTCGACGCCGAACTCCAGGCCGTAGCCGGACTGCTTGGCCCCGCCGAAGGGCACGCGCGGGTCCACGGCGCCGTGCTTGTTGATCCACACGGTGCCGGCCTCGATCCGGGCGGCGACCTCCCGGGCCCTGTCCTTGTCCGCGGACCAGACCGAGGCGCCCAGGCCCACCTCCAGGGCGTTGGCCATCGCCACGGCCTCGTCCACCGTGGAGTACTTGACGATCGGCAGGGCCGGGCCGAACTGCTCTTCGGCCACGAGCGGGTTGGCGTTGTCGATGTCCGCGACCAGGGTCGCCGGGTAGAAGTAGCCGGGCTGGTCCGGCTCCGGGTTCCCGCCGGTGACGATCCGGGCGCCGGCGTCCTTCGCGGCCTGGACCAGGTTGGCGACGATGTCGAACTGGGCCTTGTTCTGCAGCGGGCCGAGCACGTTGTTCTCGTCCAGGCCCGGGCCCATCGGCATCTGCCGGGCGACCTCGGCCAGGGCGGCGACGGTGTCCTCGTAGATGTCCTCGTGCACGTACAGGCGCTTCAGCGCCGCGCAGGTCTGGCCGGTATTGATGAACGCGCCCCAGAACAGGTCCTGGGCGATGGCCTTCGGGTCCGCGTCCGGCAGCACGATGCCGGCGTCGTTGCCGCCGAGCTCCAGGGTCAGGCGCTTGACCGTGTCCGCGGAGGAGCGGATGATCGCCTTGCCGGTGGCGGTGGAGCCGGTGAACATCACCTTGGCGACCTCCGGGTGGGAAGCCAGGGCCTCCCCCACCTCGCGGCCGCCCGGGACGACGGTGAGCACGTTGTCGGGGAAGACCGTGTTGAGCACCTCGGCCAGGGCCAGCACGGACAGCGGGGTGTACTCGGAGGGCTTCATGACCACGGTGTTGCCCATGCGCAGGGCCGGGGCCAGCTGCCAGACGGCGATCATCATGGGCCAGTTCCACGGCCCGATCGCCCCGACCACCCCGAGCGGGCGGTAGAACAGCTCGGCACGGGTGCCGTCCTCCTCCACCAGGGTCTCCGGCTCGAGCTCGAAGGAGGCGGTCGCCCGCAGCCAGGCCGCGCAGGCGCCGACCTCGAAGCGGGCGTTCGGCCCGTTCAGCGGCTTGCCCTGCTCGCGGGAGAGCAGCACCGCCAGCGCCTCGGCATTGGCCTCGACGGCGTCGGCGGCCCGGTTGAGCAGTTCGCGGCGCTGCCCGTGCCCG
>NZ_JBHTML010000008.1:0-62861 GCF_042679445.1 Arthrobacter sp. GCM10027362 | reverse complement strand
GCCGCCCCCGCTCCGGCCCGGGCGCGCAGCCGGCCGCGGGCCACTTTGTTCAGCGCGGTGCGCGGCAGCGCGGGGACGAATTCGATCCGGCCGGGCACCTTGAACCGGGCCAGCCGCTGCGCGCAGTGCTCCAGCAGGTCCTGTACGTCCGTGGCCATCCCGGTGCGCACGACCACGAAGGCCATGCCGGTTTCGCCCCAGCGTTCATCCGGGACACCGACCACGGCGGCCTCGGCCACCGCCGGGTGGGCCAGCAGCACGGCCTCCACCTGGGCCGGGGTCACGTTTTCGCCGCCGGAAATGTAGATGTCCTTGATCCGGTCCACGATCTTCACGAACCCGTCCGCGTCCCGCTCCACCAGGTCCCCGGTGCGCAGCCAGCCGTCCACCAGGGTGGCGGCGGTGGCTGCCGGGTCCCTGAAGTAGCCGGCGAAGACGCCCGGTCCGCGCACCCACAGCTCGCCGACCGCGGCGCCGCCGAGGAGCGCGGCGGTGGCCGGGTCCGCCACGGCGATTTCCATGTGCGGGTACGGCTTGCCGGCGTAGCCGAGCATCCGCTCGGCATCCTCGGGCGGCAGGCAGAGCACGTTCGGGGAGGCCTCGGTCAGCCCGTAGCCCTGGCTCAGTGCCACGCCCCGGCTGTGCCAGGTCCGCAGCAGCGGGGCCGGCATCGAGGCGCCGCCGACCACGGCGCGGGTGAGGGTGGACAGGTCCGCGGCGGCGAAGCCCGGGTGCTCGGCCAGCATCAGGTACTGGGTGGGCACGCCCATCATGGTGGTCACGCCGCGCTCGGCGATCAGCGCCAGCACGCGGCCGGCGTCGAAATGGCGCTCCAGCACCACGGTGGTCCCGGTCCACCAGGCCAGCAGCGGCTGGATGTTCCAGCCGCCCACGTGGAACTGGGGCAGCACCGAGAGCACCACGTCCGAGCTGCTCAGCTCCATGGTGCGGGACAGGGACAGGTTGGTCCAGAAGCAGTTGGCATGCGTGAGCACCGCCGCCTTGCTGGACCCCTCCGTGCCCGAGGTGAAGACCATCAGCAGCGGGTCGTGGTCCCGGACCGGGCGGACCGGGCCCGGGATGCCGCCGGCGCGTGCGGGCACCAGGCATTCGACGCCGGCCGGTCCCGGCGCCGTCGTCCGCGGCGGTTCCGGCAGCAGGTCCAGGGCGGCCGCGGCCAGCGCGTCGAATTCGTGCTCCACCAGCAGCAGGGCCGGATCCGCCAGCTGCAGCTGGCCGGCCAGCTCCGCCGGGGCCAGGCGCCAGGACAACGGCACCAGCACCAGCCCGGCCTTGGCGCAGGCGAAGAAGAGCACCACATGGTCCGCGGAGTTCCCGGTGACGGTACCGATCCGGTCCCCGGCCCGGTAGCCGGCGGCGGCGAAGGCGGCGGCGAGCGCGGCCGCCCGCCGTTCCAGCTCGCGGTAGTGCAGCCGGACGCCGCGGTCATCGATGGCCACGCGTTCCGGGGTGGAAACGCATCTGTCCGTCATCCAGCGGCCCAGGGTGTGCAGGCCGTCCGGTCCGGGAGCGGGGGCGTGGTCCTGGATCATCCGGACTCCTCGGGAATCTGCCGCGCCGTCGCGGTGGCCGCCCCGGCCCGCAAAGGCCTGAACCGCCGGGCCGCGCCCGTGATCCCGCCGGTAATCCCGCCGGGGAGAAAAAGCACCACGAGAATGAACAGTGTACCGAGGATAAACAACGGCTCCGAGAGCGGGATCCGCAGCACATCGGGCAGGCCGGCCACCGCCGCCGAGTTGGCCAGGGCGGTCAGGCGCTGGTCCAGCAGGGTGTAGAAGACCCCGCCGATGACGGCTCCCCAGCGCGAGCCCACCCCGCCCAGGACCACCATGACCAGCAGGGTGATGGTGAAGTCGGTGGAAACCGCCCGCGGTACCGCACCGGACTGCAGCAGCAGGTAGACCATGCCCACCAGGGAAGCCAGCACGGCACCGGCGACGAAGACCAGCAGCTTGACCAGGTACGGCTGCAGGCCCAGCACCCGGACGCGCAGCTCGTTCTCGCGCACCGCGGCGGCCACGTGGCCGGCCCGGCTGTACTGGAGCCACGTTACGACGGCAAATACCAGCACCAGCGCGGCGAGCGCCAGCCAGTAGAGGTTGCGGGTATTGGCCACGCCGACCAGGAAGGCCGGCAGGTTCGCGGTCTCCAGGGCCAGGCCCTCCTCCCCGCCGGTGGTGCCGCCTGGATTGCGCCGCACCAGCACGGATCCGGCCTGGGCGAAGGCCAGGGTCACCATCGCGAACGGGATGCCGCCCACGCGCAGGCTGATGCTGCCCACCACATGGGCCAGGACGACGACCACCAGCAGGGTCAGCCCCATCGCCGGCAGCAGCGGGACCTGCAGGTTGGCCAGGATGACGGCCAACCCGTACACGCCGGCGCCGAAGTACAGCGCGTGGCCAAAGGAGAGCAGCCCGGCCACGCCGAGCAGCAGGTGGTAGCTCAGCGCCGCGGCGGCCATCAGCAGGCACATGGCCAGCAGCTGCAGCGAGCCTGGGGTGTAGGTGGGACCGGGCAGGATGCCCGGCAGGGACAGGTTCAACAGCGGCAGCAGGGCCAGCAGCACCACCGCGGCCAGCCCGCTCCCCCAGCCCAGCAGCTTCCGGCGGCCGGACGGCGCCTGGCCGCCCCGCACGCCCCCGCCGCCGCTGCGCAGGTGGCGCGGGTGCGGTTCCAGGCTGCCGGACCCGGTACCGGTGTTTTCGGTGCGGGTGGTGGTCATGATTTCCTCCCCAGCAGTCCGGCAGGGCGGAACAGCAGCACCAGCGCCAGCGCCAGCACCACGGCCAGGTCGCCGATGCCCCAATAGAAGTTGGCGAATTGCTGCAGCAGGGCCACGGCCACCGAGGCCACCGCCGCGCCGGTCAGCGAGCCGAGCCCGCCGATGACCGTGACGATGAAGGCGAAGATCAGCAGCGAGCCGCCCAGCAGCGGCGAGACATAGCCAAAGTAGTGCGAGGCCAGCACGCCGCCCAGGCCCGCCGCGGCGCCGCCGATGGTGAAGACCAGGGTAAACGCCTTGCGCACGTCGATCCCCAGGGCCGTGACCATGGAGCGGTTCTCCACGCCGGCGCGGATAATCATGCCGTAGCGGGTGCGCTTGAGGAAGAAGACCAGGCCCAGCAGCACCAGGCCCGCGGCGATAATGCAGACGAAGCGGTCATTCGGAATCCGGGCCCCGAACAGATCCGTGGTCTCCTTGAACCAGGCCGGCCCCTGGATGAAGACCGGGTCGGTGCCCCAGATGCCCTCGAACAGGGCCACCGTGGCCAGGGACAGCCCCACGGTGATCAGGACCTGTTCGATGTGCCGCTCGTACAGCCGGCGGATCAGCACGAACTCGGTGAACGCCGCGAAGAGCGCCCCCACCGCCGCGCCGATGAGGATGGAGAGCAGGAAGGTCCACCAGCTGTCCGCCCCGGTGCGGCGGGCCACCTCCCAGCCGGCGAAGGCGCCCAGGGTCAGGAAGGAGCCGTGGGCGAAGTTCAGCACGCCCATCAGCCCGTAGATCAGGGACAGGCCGGAGGCCACCAGGAAGTACAGCGCGCCGAGCCCCAACCCGGTCACGGCCAGCAGGATCACTGTGCTCACCGGGCTGCCTCCTGTTCGTGTTCCGCAGGTCCGGCCGCCGCAGCCGGGGTCGCGGCACGGGCCCCGTCGTCGTGCCCGGCGTCGTCGTGCACGCCGAGCAGGCGCCGGGTCAAATCCTCGTCCGCCAGGAACTCCACGGCGCTGTCGGCAATGTGGGCGACCCGGCCGCCGGAAAGCACCACGGCACCGTCCGCGAGCTGGCGGACCACCTGCAGGTTCTGCTCCACGAGCAGGATCGGCACTGTCGCCGCGGCCTGCTCCAAGGTGCCCGCCACCTCCTGCACGATCTTCGGCGCCAGGCCCTTGGTCGGCTCGTCGATCAGCAGCACCTTGTTCTCGTTCAGCAGGGCGCGGGCCAGGCTGACCATCTGCTGCTGGCCGCCGGAGAGCGTGCCGGCCAGCTGGTTGGAGCGCTTGACCAGGTCCGGGAACAGCTCTTCGACCAGCTGGCGGCGCGGATGCGCGTCCCGCTCGGCCAGCCGCAGGTTCTCCGCCACGGTCAGCTTGGCGAAGACCTCGCGGTCCTCCGGGACGTAGCCCACGCCGCGGCGGATGATCTTGTGGGTGTCTTCCTTCTCGATCCGCTGCCCGTCCAGCTCCACCGCGCCGGTGCGGCCGATCAGCCCGATGATGGCCTTGATGGTGCTGGTCTTGCCCACGCCGTTGCGTCCGAGCAGGGCCGTGATGCCGGTGGCCGGCACGGAGAAGGAGACGTCCTCGACCACCTGCTGGCCGGCGATGTGGGCATGAAGCCCGGCGACGGTGAGGATGGGTTTCATACGGGTTCCCCCAGGTAGGCGCTTTGCACGATGGGATTGGCCATGATTGCGTCCGGAGTGTCGATGGCCAGCAGCTTGCCGTGGTGCATCACGGCCACCCGGTCCACCAGGCCCAGCACCACGTCCATGTGGTGCTCGACCATCAGCACGGTGCAGCCGCGGTCCCGGTGCATCCGCCGGATGATGGCGCCCAGCGACGGCACGTCCCCGGAGGCCACCCCGGCCATCGGCTCGTCCAGCAGGATCACGGACGGGTCCGCGGCCAGCAGCATGGCGATCTCCACCTTGCGCTTGTCCCCATGGGACAGGTCCCCCGCCGCCGTCGCGGCCTTGCCCTGCAGCCCCACCTCCACCAGGTTCTCCCGGGCCACCCGGGTAGCCTCGTCCGCCGCCCGGGGAAACTTCAGGACCGACAGGCTCCCGCCGAACCGTGCCTGGGCGGCGAGCCGGACGTTCTCCAGCACGCTCAACTGGGGAAACAGGCTCGAGGTCTGGAACGTCCTCCCCAGGCCGGCCCTGGCCCGGGCATGGATCGAGGCACCCGTGACATCCGCACCGTCAAGGAGGATGCGGCCCTCGGTGGGCTTGAGCACCCCCGAGATGAGGTTGAACAAGGTGGTCTTGCCGGCGCCGTTGGGGCCGATCACGCCGACCATTTCGCCGGCGGCGACGTCGAAGCCGACATCCTCGAGGATGCGGGCGCCGCCGATCTTCAGGCCGGCGGCAACCACGGCAAGCGCGGGGCGGGCTGGGGAGGACATGTTGTTCCTTCGGTGGATGGTGGCCCTTGCTTACTTGGCCTCGGCCGGGGCGACGCTGTCCGCCGGAACGACCTCGACCAGTTCCGGCGTCCACTTGCCGTCCTTCTGCACCAGCTTGGCCTGGTACATGTCCTGGATCAGGGCATGGTCCGAAGCGCGGACGGTGGTCTTGCCCTTGGGCCCGTCGAAGCTGTAGCCCTCCAGCGCGGAGACCATGGCCTCCACGTCGCTGCCGCCCTCCTTGACCGCCTGGACGATCAGCTGGCCGGCCACGAAACCGTCCGGTGTGAAGAGGTCCGGCTTCTTGCCCGCGGCCTCGACGGCCTCGATCATCGCCTTTTCCACGTCATTGCCGGCAGCACCCGGGAAGTAGTGGTTCAGGAAGCTGATCTTGCCCGCGGCCGCGCCGTAGGCGCCGAAGGTCGCCGCGTCGCCCAGCCCGGTCACGACGGGCGCGGCGTCGAACGCGCCCTGCTGGTTCAGTGCCTGCCACATCGATCCGGAAGTGGCCCCGGCCCAGGCGGCGAAGACCAGGTCCGGCTTGGCGTCGATGAGCTGGCGGGCAAACGGGGTGAACTCGGTGGCGTCCTCGGGCACCAGCACGCTGTCCACGGTGGCCCCCTTGGCGCCGAGGACCGCCTTCACCGCAGCGAGGTTGCCTTGGCCAAAGGCGTTGTCCTGGGCGAAGACCACCACCTTCTTGCCTTTGAGGTCATCGACGAAGGTTCCGGCCGTGGCCACGTCCTGCAGGCTCTGGCGGCCGGAGCGGAAGGTGTACTTGTTGATGCCCTGGATCGCGTCCGTGGCGGCGGGGCCGGAGATGTAGAGGACCTTGTTCTGCGCGGCCTGCTCGGCCAGCTTCAGCGCGATGCCCGAGACCACGGTGCCGGCCAGGATCTTGTAGTCCTGTCCGATCAGGTCCTTGGCGACGCTGACCGCCTTGTCCGGGTCGCCGCCGTCGTCGTGGTAGGTCAGGTTCAGCTTGGTGCCGCCCACCTCGCCGGTGCCGCCGGTGGCGTAGTCGATGCCGGCCTGCAGGCCCTCGTAGTAGGCCTCGCCGTAGGCGGCCAGCGGGCCGGTCTTGGAGTAGACGATGCCAACGTCCACGGTCTCGGCCGCCGTGCCGGTGGCCCCGCCGCCGGCGCTGCCGGGACCGGGAGCGCAGGCGCTGAGCGTGAGCCCGCCGACCAAAGCGGCGGCCATCAGGAACTTCTTTGTTGCCTTCACGGGATACCTTTCGTCGGAACCGGCTGCCGGCAGGACCCCCTGTCCCCCGGCGACCTGAAGCAGGCCGGCACAGATCCCCGAAGGGACTGCAACACTAAACCTGAAAGGCGATTCAGGTTACGGCAAATCTATGCCGCACCTCACATCCTGTCAACGCGAATGGCCCGCTTCAGGATCACAATGCGGTTACGGACACGGCGGCAAATGCAAAAGCCCGGCCGGCCCCGAAGGGCAGGCCGGGCTTTTGTCCGGAGGCCGGATCAGCCGGTATAGCTCAGTGATAGCTCGGTGACTACTCGGTGCTGTTGCGGTTGTTGGCCCGCCAGCGGATGCCGGCGTCAATGAAGTCGTCGATTTCGCCGTCAAGCACAGCGGCGGTGTTGCCGACCTCGTGCTCGGTGCGCAGGTCCTTGACCATCTGGTATGGGTTCAGCACATAGGAGCGCATCTGGTCGCCCCAGGACGCCTTCACGTCCCCGGCGAGCGCCTTCTTCTCCGCGTCCTCCTGCTCCTTCTTCAGCAGCAGCAGCCGGGACTGCAGCACGCGCAGCGCGGCGGCGCGGTTCTGGATCTGGGACTTCTCGTTCTGCATGGAGACCACTATGCCGGTGGGAATATGAGTCAGGCGCACGGCGGAGTCCGTGGTGTTCACGGACTGGCCACCCGGGCCCGAGGACCGGAAGACGTCCACGCGGATTTCGTTCTCCGGGATGTCGATGTGGTCGGTCTGCTCGATCAGCGGGATGACCTCGACGGCGGCGAAGGACGTCTGGCGGCGGCCCTGGTTGTCGAAGGGGCTGATCCGCACCAGCCGGTGCGTGCCGGCCTCGACCGAGAGCGTTCCATAGGCATACGGGGCCTTGACCTCGAAGGTAGCGGACTTCAGCCCCGCCTCTTCGGCGTAGGAAGTGTCCAGCACCTGCGTCGGATAGCCGTGGCGCTCGGCCCAGCGCAGGTACATGCGCAACAGCATCTCGGCGAAGTCCGCAGCGTCCACGCCGCCGGCGCCGGAGCGGATGGTCACCACGGCCTCGCGCTCGTCGTACTCGCCGGAGAGCAGCGTCACGACCTCCAGCTCCGCCAGCGCCTTCTTCAGCGACTCCAGCTCCTGCGCCGCCTCGGCGAGCGAATCCGCGTCCTCCTCGCCCTGGGCCAGCTCCACGAGGACCTCGAGGTCGTCAATGCGCGAGGACAGGGTCTCAAGCCGCTCCAGCTCGGACTGCCGGTGCGAGAGCTTCGAGGTCACCTTCTGCGCCGCCGCCGGGTCATCCCACAGATCCGGCGCACCGGCCTGCTCGCTCAGGACGGCGATGTCCTTGCGGATGGTCTCCACGTCGGACACTGCCTCGATGGAGTCATAGGTCGCGCGCAGTGCGCGGATTTCAGCGGGAAAATCGATTTCAGCCATGGTTATTCAAGCCTACGCCATGGCGCAATGCCCGCGGCCGGCCCCGGGCTGTTTCGGCGCCTGCCCTGCAATCCCCTGACCGGGGCGGCTTCACCCGTTCCCAGGCCCGGCTTCCGCCGCACCCGCCATTCCCCGGACACCCCGTTGCACGGCCGTCTCAAAGCGCGAGGGCAGGCGGGCCGCGCCCGGCAGTTCCCTGCCGACCGCGGCGGCAGTTGCCGCGCCCGGCCGGGCCGCACCCTGCGCCCCTGGAAGGTGGCGGTCCTCGCGCACTTCGACACGGACGGAGCCGCCAACGGCCCCACCGGGGCCGTTGGCGGACGTCTCAAGAAACCACCCCGGATCACCGGGGAGTCCGGAACTTCGCCACCGGCCGGCTGCGCATGCTGCTCTCGCCGGGAGGCCACCGCCCCTACCGGCAGACCCGGCGCAACCCTGGCTTAAACCCCAAGGGTCCGATAAACCGGGACCGAGGCCGGAGGCTGCCGCCTCATCCGTGGCTATGCGCGGTCGTAGGCAACATATTTGACGTTGAGGTACTCCTCAATGCCCTCGGAACCGCCTTCACGTCCGAGCCCGGAGTGCTTGATGCCCCCGAACGGGGCCGCCACGTTCGAAACCGTTCCCCGGTTGACTCCGACCATGCCCGACTGCAGCTGATCCACGATGCCCTGCACCCGGTTCAAGTCCCTGGAGAAAATGAAGCTGGCAAGTCCGAATGGAGTGTCATTGGCCACCGACACTGCTTCCTCGTCCGTAGCGAAGCGGTAAACGGGAGCGACGGGACCAAATACTTCTTCATGCATGATCCTCGCCTCCAATGGAACGTGGTCGAGAACGGTTGCCGGGTAGAAATGGCCGGCACCGGGGACACGCTTGCCTCCGACCACGGCCCGAGCGCCCTTGCCGATGGCGTCCTCCACAAACAATGCGCATTTGTCCACTGCCCGGCCGTCAATGAGGGGTCCGAGAGCTGTGGCAGGATCAAGGCCATTGCCCAGTGTCACCCCGGCCATCTGCCGGGCGAATTTGTCGACGAAGGCGTCAGCGACTGATTCGTGCACGAGGATCCGGTTGCTTGCGACGCAGGACTGGCCCCCGTTGCGCAGCTTTGCTGTGACTGCCCCTTTCACTGCGTTGTCCAAATCGGCGTCTTCAAACACGATGAGCGGGGCATTGCCGCCCAGTTCCATGGACATCCGAAGCATTTGGTCCGACGCCTGGGCCACGAGGCGTTTCCCGACGACCGTCGATCCGGTGAATGACACCTTGCGCAGGCGGTTGTCCTTCATCATGGCCTCACTTAGCCCGGGGGCGTTCGAGGTCGTGACGACGTTGACCACCCCTTCCGGCACGCCTGCCTCACCCAGCAGCCTGGCCAGGAAAAGGCTGGTCAGGGGAGTCAGTTCGGCTGGCTTGAGTATGACAGTGCAGCCGGCCGCCAAGGCGGGCGCAATTTTGCGGGTAGCCATTGCGAGCGGGAAGTTCCACGGAGTAATCAGCAGGGATGGACCTACCGGCTCCTTACTGGTGACGATTCTCGACAATCCATCCGGACTCAACCGGTTACGCCCCTCGAAGCGGACCGCTTCTTCGGAGTACCAGCGGATATAGTCTGCCCCGTAAACGACCTCGGTCCGTGCCTCGGACAGGGTTTTCCCCATTTCCAGCGTTATCAGGGTGGCCATTTCCTCGGATTTGTCGATGACCGCCTCGTAGACTTTCCGCAGCAAATTGCTTCTGTCAAGAGGGGAGGTCCGGGCCCAGTGCTGCGCGGCTTGCGCCGCCGCGCCGAGGGCCTTGAGCCCGTCGTCCGGGCTGCCGTCCGCAATTGTCTTGATCGGCAAATCCGTTGCCGGATTGTAAACCGTCAGGGTCCGGTGATCCTGCGAAGGCGTCCAGCCTCCAATGAACAATTCATCGGGAACGGCGTCGAGTATTCTTTCCGCCTGGGTGGTGGTTTGCAGCGAATTCATGATCCTGCCTGATTGAATGATGCCGGGGAATGGAGGAGCTTATAGCAGCGTGTCGAGGGTCTGCCCGATTGTCTTGGCGATCAGGTCGACATCCTCATCGGTCACGACGAACGGAGGGCTGATTTGGAGCGTATTGCCGCGAAGGGGCCGCGTGATGACGCCGCCGTCGTCTATGCAGGCATTGGCCACGGCCTCGGCATCCGCGTCGGGCACGAGCTGGACGCCGGCCAAAAACCCAACGCCGCTTCGGATTTCCGCTACGAGAGGATGGGCGGCCAGAGGGGCAAGGGCTTTATCGAGTACGGACTCCAGTTCGAGGGACCGCGGCACCAGTTGTTCGCGCTCGAGGATGTCGAGGTTCGCGTGCGCAGCCGCGCATGCCGTGGCATGGCCGGAGTACGTCATACCGTGCCTCAGGATGGGTGCGTCCTGGCCTCGGTAGAACCGGCCCCAGATACGTTCCGCAATAAGGATGCCGCCCAATGGGACGTAGCCCGAGGTTATTCCCTTGGCCACAAGGACCATGTCGGGCTCGAGATTGAATCTGGCCGAGGCAAACATACTGCCGGTCCGGCCAAAGCCGGTAATGACTTCATCAATGATCAACAGAATGTCATTCCTGCGGGCGATTTCCTGAAGACCTTCAAGGTATCCGGCCGCCGGTGGAATCACCCCTCCGGTGCCGATAATCGGCTCGGTGATAATCGCGGCAATATTTTCAGGGCCGATTTCATCCACCACGGCCCGGACGCCTTCAATATCGTTTGTCGGAATGCGCGCGGTCTCCGGGACCAGGGAATCGGTGCCGTAGCCTTCGCGATTGAAGTCAAGCCCGGCAACGCTGGTGCCGAAGGCATGCAGCCCATGATACGAGAAAGTGCGGCTGAGGACGGTTTTCTTGGTCGCCTTGCCTTCAAGTTGCCAGTGACGCCGGGCAATCTTGCAGGCTGCGTCTACGGAGTCCGATCCGCCGCTGTTGAAAATCATCTTGGCGTTCGGAATCGGCCCCATGGCGACAACCCGGTCCGCGAGAGAGAGGGCCACGTCGTTGGCGAAGCGGCCAAAAACATGGTACGTCTCCAGCTTGCACAGCTGGTCATAAGCCGCTTTGGCCACTGACTCCCGGCCATGGCCGATGTTTGCGTGCCAGAGTCCAGCCGTCGCGTCCAGCAGACGCTGTCCCTCCGACGTCGTCACATATGCACCCTTCCCCTCGGTGATGACGATGCGGCGCGGCAGGACTGAGGGCATGTGCGCCTGGGCGCTCCACAGTGACTCCCCTACGGCCCCGGAACGTCCTACCAGGCCAGAGGCGGTTGCCTGAGTAACCATTTTCTTCTCCAGACAGGAGTATTCGACAATTCAACGAACTAGTCGAGGACGGCAAGCAGCTGTCCTTCGGCGACTGCTTCCCCTTCCGATACGGATATGTCCGTGACAACGCCGGATTCGGGTGCGTCCACCGGAATCTCCATTTTCATGGATTCGAGGATCATAATGGTTTCATCCTCCTCGACGGCGGTTCCGGGAGCCACGAGGATCTTCCAGACATTCGCGGCCAGGTCCGAGCGTACTTCACTCACTGTTCATTCCTTTCTTTGCAGGTAGCAGCAAACATTAAGAGGCCCTGTTTCCCATGGATTGGCGGCGCTGGGCGGAATGGTCCATATGCTGCTTGATTTGGTCATCCAGATCCCCCAGATTGCCACCCTTCACCGTTAGCAGCAGCTGCCGATGCTCTGCCGCAATCTCTTCCGGATGGGGGTAAGCGTCCTCAAGCATCATCAGTGACATACGCGTTTCGGTGAGAAGAGTCTGATAGAAGGCCATGAGGCGTTTGCTGCCGAGGCTCCCCACCAGGACCGTGTGGAATTCCAGGTCCAGGTCAACCAGGTCCGACCAGGGCCGTCCACTTTCCGAAGCCGCCTTCATTTCGACAATCACGCGGTGGAGTTCATCGAAAATTTGCTTCCTGGGGTTCCTGGCAAGCTCCTTGGCTGCTGTCTTTTCAACCGCCTGACGGGCCACGGAGATGTCGTCCATGTCTGCTTCGGACAGTTCCACCACAAAAACCCCGCGGTTCCGTACCCTGTACAGGAGGCCTTCCTGTATGAGCCGTTGCATTGCTTCCCTCACCGGCGAGCGGCTGACGTTCAACTGCTGGGCAAGACCGGTTTCCCGGAGCTGTTGCCCGGGCGAGAACGCCCCCTTCTCAATAGCGTCCCGAAGCCGGTTAACGATGGTCTCGACTGTTCCGTCGATGAGGATCGGCTCCAGTACCGGCTCACTCAACTTGGTGCTCCTCTCGGTTTCATGGATCAGCTCCGGCGCATAGTCCGATCAGCCGGGTTCCACCGAGGCGTTGCCGGTTTTGGTCAGAGGACGTACGGATATGCCCGAATTGTGAAGGGACTGCCAGACCGTGCGGATGACGTCCACCGAGTTCGGTGCGTCCCCGTGCAGGCAAATACTTTCCGGCAAGATGTCAAGATCACGTCCGGACTCCGCGGTTACTTTCCCTTCCCTGACAAGCCGGATCGCCCGTGAGGAAACAAGCGCCGGATCCCAGGCCTGTTTTTCCCGCTCGATTATGAGATTGCCGGCGTCATCGTAGGCCAGATCGGCGAACCCTTCCTGGACCAGCCGGATGCCGAAGCGGCCAGCCAGCTCCGCGTGGCGCTTGTCGAAAGAGTACAGGAGGAGGGCGCTGTCGATCTCGGCAACCGCTGCGATGACAGCCTCGGCCAGCTCCGCGTCTTCCAACGACATCACATACATGACCCCGTGGGGTTTTACATGGGAAAGGCTTGAACCTTCGGCTTCGACGAAGGCCTTGAGCGCCCCTATCTGATACAGGGTGTAGTCCTGGAGCTCTTCTGCCGAGACTGCCATGCGGCGACGCCCGAAGCCCATCAAATCCGGGAGCGCTACGTGGGCCCCGATCTGGAGGCCCTGCGCAATTGCGGCCCGGACCGTACGGCGCATAATTCGCGGGTCTCCGGCGTGGAAGCCGCAGGCGATATTGGCGGCGCTGACATAAGGCATGAACTCCTCGTCCGGAGCAAAGCGCCAGCGGCCGTAGCCTTCACCCATGTCGCAGTTGATTTCAATACTGGCGGTGTTCATTCCCTTGCTCCCGCGCCGGCCATGATCAGGGAACGTTCCTCTTCCAAGGCATAAGCCTCGTCCAGGGATATTGGCTGGAACCGGATGGTATCCCTGCCCGGTCGCATCTGGCCGATCTTCCAAAGGCTGGCCTTGGGGACAACGCCGAAGACGACAAAACCTCCGGAAGTAGGACCGTCCGGCCCGAGAATCACCGGAGTGTCCCCATTCAGGTTGATCCCGCCGAGAGGGTACCCGGTGTCGAGGATGTTGGAAGGATGCCCCCCGGCAATACCCCCGTCGGCCCGCGACCATTGCAGCCTCACCGGGTCGAGCCGGATCCCGGTACGATTAGAGTTTTGGTCCACTGACCACACCCTGGAGAAGAAATTCCCGACGTCCGCCTCCGTGACAAACTCAGGTGTGGCAAACGGTCCGGGCACGACCTCCACCACCCAGTCGTGCCGGTACTCGGGGATCTGTTCCGCCGGCAGCTCTGCCGCGGCGGACACCCCTGAGCTTCCGATGGCCAAGAGGTCTCCCTTGACGAGGGCACGCCCGTCGACTCCGCCGAGGGAACCCATGGTGTAGGTAGCGCGGGAGCCGAGGACCAGGGGAACATCGATCCCTCCCCTGACCGCCAAGTAGAACCTGAACCCGGACTCGGCCAGACCGATTTTCAGCTCCGCCCCGGCAGGGACCTCAACGGGCGTCCACCTTGGCACTGCAGCACCATCGACGGTCACTTCACCGGCCGCCCCGGTCACCGCCACGGTCGCCGGGGCCTGGAACCGGAATTTCGCTTTGCCGAGCGTTATTTCCAGACCGGCAGCATCCGGGCTGTTACCGACAGCGACGTTACCGAGGCGGAACGCAAAATCGTCCATCGGGCCGGCGGGAAAGTAGCCCCAGGACAGCATTCCGATCCTGCCCGGCCAGTCCTGGACCGTTGTCTGAATCCCCGGCTGAACAACTTCGATCGACATTGTGCTAGCTCCTCATGGAACGGCGGTCGCGGCGGCAGCAGCGTCCCGCTTGGCGGCAAACTCGGCGGCCTCGGCTGAGAGGGAGGCGCACCAGGAGTTGTAGGTGGCAACGTCAAAGTCTTCTTCCCGGATGTCGTAGACGTACTCCCCCTTGTGGACGGCTTCGAAGGACTCCAGCAGCTCCTGTTCGGAAACTTCATGGAATCTGATGCGGTCACACGGCCGCAGAAGCAGGGGCGACTCGGCGAAGGCAGGGTTGCGCTGTTGGATGTCGTACACCGGGAGTGTTCTGCCGAGCAGCTGGTATCCGCCCGGTGATTCAACCGGGTAGATCGAGTAGCAGGGCCCGCCCAGCCCGATCGCCCCCTCTGCCGTCCAGGTGCGTGTCGGGTTGTATTTGGGGGCAAAGAGGACCCTTCTCGGATCCAGCGGAAAAGTGAAAGGAAGGCCGGGGAAGAAGCCGATGAATCCGACCCAGAGCTCGGTGCCTGTTACCACTTCAATCAATTCGTCCAGGTCCGCAAGCCCGTTGTACGCGATCGTGTAATCAACGTTGTTGTCGTTCCGGCAGTTGGGGGCATCCGAACGGATGCTGCGGACATAGCGGGCAACGGCTGCCTTGGCTGTCGAATCATTGAAGGCAGCCGGAAGATTCACCCTGCGGCTCGGCAGGACGAGGTTTTCCGTACCGGATGCGTTGTCATAGGCGTCATCGAGCGCGACAACCAAATTCGCAACGTTTATTTTCGCCGGATCGTAGGACAGCAGGATGGAACGGAAACCGGGTGACGTTTCGATCAGTCCGGGCGGGCGGGACTGGTTCAGGTGCCCGTTGATGTTGTGGACAAAGAAGTTGAGGTGCAAGTCAAAATCCATGCCTCCGAACTCGACCAGGAGGTAGCTGTCGCCGGCCAGCCGGTAAGTCACAGCGGGTTTGCCTGCCGTAGCTGCCCGCCTCTCGTAGATGGCGGAAGGAATCCCTGCCCACTGCTCGGAGATGTATCGGTCCGAGAGCTCATGCGGCTTCATCATACGTACTCCTCTTTACTGGTGGCCGTTTCACCCTTCGCCTTTGCCCGTTGCTGCAGTTCACCCACAATGGCGGTGCTGTAGCGGCCTGACTTAAAGGCTGGATCGTCCAGAAGCACCTGGAAGAAGGGGAGATTGGTCTTCAGCCCCGCAACCTGGAAGGCATCGACAGCAGACCTGGCACGGGCGAGCGCTTCATCCCGGTTCAGGCCCCAGGCGATCAGCTTTGCCAGGAGCGGGTCGTAGGCGGTTGTCACGGTATTTCCGGCTGCATAACCGCTGTCAACGCGGATACCCTCTCCCGATGGTTCCGTCCATTGGCTGATCTGCCCGGGGGATGGAAGAAAGCGTTTGGGGTCCTCCGCATAGATGCGCAGCTCTATGGCATGTCCCGACGGCTGGCGGTTGACAACATCGAAGCCTACGTCCTGGCCGGCGGCGATGCGGAGTTGTTCCTCGACCAGGTCGATGGAAAAGACAGCCTCAGTGACCGGGTGTTCAACCTGCAGGCGGGTGTTCATCTCCAGGAAAACGAAGGTCTGCCGCACGGGATCGACCAGGCACTCGACGGTGCCCGCATTGCGATAGCCGACGGCCGTCCCGGCTTTTACCGCTGCGTCCAACATCCGTGCCCTGAGCCCGGGGGTGATTCCCGGCGACGGTGACTCCTCGGCTACCTTCTGGTGGCGGCGCTGGACGGAGCAGTCCCTCTCCCCGAGCGCGATGACCCGGCCGTCGGCGAGCCCGAGGATCTGGACTTCGACGTGGCGCGCGTCCTGGATGAACTGCTCTATGAGGATCCGGGAGTCGCCGAAGAAGCGCTCTGCCCGGGAGCGTGCCGTAGCAAAGGCCGCCAGCAGGTCCTCGTCGCTGCCTGCAACCATCATGCCGATACCGCCTCCGCCCCCGGAGGGCTTGACGATGACGGGGTAGCCGATCGTATTGGCTATCTTCACGGCTTCGTCGGGGTCGCCCACCGGTTCGGTTGATCCTGATGCGACCGGCACGCCTGCGGCCTGCATCAGGTTCCGGGCGTTGATCTTGTCCGCAACCATCTCCATCGATTCCGGTGATGGTCCCACCCAGACAATGCCGCTTTCAATAACCCGTCTGGCAAAGTCGGTATTTTCGGCCAGGAAGCCGTAGCCGGGGTGGATGGCGGAAGCCTGGACCGCTTTGGCTGTTGCCAGCAGTTTGTCCACGTTCAGGTAGGATTCTGCAGGATTGGCCGGCCCGAGGGAAACGTACTCCGAGGCTTCCTTCACGAAGGGCAGGTCCGCGTCGACGTCCGAGCACACTGCTATGGTCCGGATCCCGAGGGCATTTGCGGTACGGATGATCCGCCGGGCAATTTCGCCCCGGTTGGTGACCATGAGCGATTCGAATACCGGCGTCGTCATGAGCTGACCCCTTTGGCGATGAGGCGCGCCTTGGCCGAGGCCCGCAAACGGTCTGCCAGAACTGCGAGGACGAGCGCCAAACCCAGCGCAATGCTCTGCATGTTGGTATCGAGGCGCATGAAGTTCATCCCGTTGCCCAGCAGCATGATGAAAATGACGCCCAGCACGGTGCCGCCGACGCCGCCCCGGCCACCCTGCAACGAGGCACCGCCGATGACGGCAGCGGTAATGGATTGAAGGGCAAAAGCGCCGCCAAAGGTTGGCTGCCCCGAGCCGCTGCGGGCGGTCAGGAGGTAAGCGGCGATGGAGGCCAGCACGGCACAGATCGCGTAGGTGAGAATCAGGTTTCGCCGCACTTGGATGCCCGCGGTCTTGGCCGCCAGGGCATTGCCGCCGATGGCGTACAGGTGGCGGCCGAAGGTCGTCCATTTCAGCAGGACGAAAACTATGACCAGAATCGGCAGTGCAACGAGAACCAGGTTGGGAACGCCCAGGGTGAAGCCGGACCCCAGACCGACAATGTAGTCCCTCGGCAGGCCCGATACGGTGGCTCCCCCGCTGAAGACCAGCGTGACGCCCGTGACGATCGTGGCCGTGGCCAGCGTGACGATGAACGGGTTGACCTTCAGGAAGGCCACTCCGAGTCCGTTGGCCAGCCCGACTACGAGGCCGACAGCGATGCAGACGACGAACCCCATGATCATGGATTGGCCGACAAACTCCGGGATGCCGCCATAGACCTTTTGCATCATCGTGGCGGAGACCACCGAAGACAGTGCGACCGTTGCCCCCACGGACAGATCGAATCCGCCGGTAACCAGGACCAGCATCTGTCCCAGGGAAATCAGCAGGAGCGCCACGGATTGCTGGGAGACGGAGAGCAGGTTGTCCGGCTGCAGGAAGCGGTCATTCGCCAGGGCAAAGACCACCACCATCACGAGCAGCAACGGCGGCAGCGGTCCAACATTGCTGAAGAACCTGAGCCAGTACTGGCGGCTTTCTTTCCTTACACCGCCGACGGCGGCCGCCGGGCTTTTCACTTCGGTTGTTGACATGACAGTCCTTATGCTGACGCGCCCACTGCATGCCCGAAGGCACCAGCGACAACGGCTTCGTTTGTGATCTGGTTTCCAGCCAGCTCGACCTGGATACGGCCCCCGTTCATCACATAGACCCGGTCGGCCAGGCCCACGACCTCCTCGAGGTCGGAGGAGATCATGAGGACGCCGGCGCCGTCGCTGCACAGCTTGCGCAGATTGGCATAGATTTCCTGGCGGGCTCCGACGTCCACGCCCGAGGTAGGCTCGGCAACCACGAAAACCTTTCGGTCGCGGGTGAGGGCGCGTGCCAAAACGACCTTCTGTTGATTGCCGCCGGACAGCGCCCGGGCCTCCGCGGAAACTGACCGCGGCCGGATGTCGAGCCGCTCGGCCAGGGCCTGCGCCAGCGACCGGATCTTTGATCCGTGGATCAGCCCGAAGGTGCTGTAGGTCTTTGCCTGATTGATTTCAAGCGCAATGTTTTCCTGGACGCTGAGATCAAGCGCCAGGGCTTCCCTCCTGCGGTCCTCCGGCATAAAACCAATCCCGGCCTGAATCATCTCGCGCGGATTTGGCCGGGTAAATTTCCTGCCGCCTACGGCGACGGAACCGCTTGAAACGGGGATCAGACCGAGGACGGCCTTTGCGAGTTCGCTTTTCCCCGAACCCACGAGCCCGGCCACGGCGACAATTTCGCCTTGGCAGACCCGCAGGGATGCATGCGCGACCTTGCCGTCGGCCGTAGAGAGGTCTTCAACCTCCAGCAGGGGTTCCCCCCTGGCCTCGGCCTTTTCCGGGTAGACGGCAGCAAGTTCCCGGCCGACCATGTCGGTGATCAGCTGCTCTTCGGAAACCTCGTCCAGGGTGTGGGTCGAAATGAACCGGCCGTCCCGCATCACCGTGACCCGGTCACCGAGGCGCCGGACTTCCTCCATTCGGTGGGTGATGTAGAGAAGTGCCCAGCCTTCGTCCCGGAGCCGGTCGATGATCTTGAACAGCCTGTCCGCTTCCCGCTCGCTGATTGCGGCCGTGGGCTCGTCGAGAAGAAGGATGCCCGGCGTCCCGAGCAGCCCTTTCGTGATCTCGACAAGCTGCTGTTCGGCCCTGGGCAGCGTTCCGACCTCCGCGTCCGGGTCTATCGTGCCCCCGAGCTGTCCGACCTTTTCCCGCGCTATGCTCCGCATCCTGGCATGGTTCACGAACCCCAACGTCTTCAATTCCCGGCCAAGAAACAGATTCTCGGTCACAGATAATGTCGGGGCCAGGCTGAAGTCCTGCAGCACGACGTTGATGCCGAGCTTGCGGGCATGCGCCGGAGAATGGTGGACAACCTCGGAGCCGCGGACAATGATCTTGCCGCTGTCGGGCTGGTAATTGCCGAGGAGAATGTTGACCAGGGTTGATTTTCCCGCGCCGTTCTCGCCAAGCAGGATGTGCACCTCTCCGGGGTAAAGATCGAGCGACATGCCGTTCAGTGCCCTGACGGCTCCAAACGTCTTGACGATGTTGCTGAGGGAAACAATTGGTTGTTGCTCCATCCCAGCTTCACTTCCTTCCGATGCCGATGATCGATCCAGAGGGACCGCAGCCTGACCCCGATGGATCAGCTCTTCGGTGTCCAGCTCGTAACGGTCTTGAAGTCCCGTGGAGCAAACATCTCGGTATAAGGCACGTCGTCGGCGTTTTCCTTCGTAATCATCTTGGGCACCGGGCCGGAGGTGGGCGCCTCCAGCTTCTGGCCTTCCAGCATCCGGACGGCTTGGTCAACGGCCATGCGTCCCTGGATCGTGGTGAAGTCCGTCGGGGACCCCACGGCGTCGCCGGCGACGATCGCGTCGTATACGGGCGGGATGATGTCGAAGGCGTAGACGTCAACCTTTCCCGTCATGTTGGCGTTCCGTACCGCATTCACGCCTGCTTCGGCAGCAATGTCCACTCCGACGATGTGGGTGATGTCGGGATGGACCTTGAGGGTGTCCTCAATGAGGTTCTGCTGGATTTCCAGGCCAGGATCGGCGCGGCGCATTTCGGCGATCTTGACGTTGGTTCCTTTGATGGTGTCCTTGAAGCCCTTGACTGCGGCATCCGACCACCCCGCACCCTCCGGCCCGGGGAAGAAGCCCACCAGGGCGGATGAACCCTTGGTGTCCTCGATGATGTACTTGGCCGTGGTCACCGCCAGGTCGTGGAAGCTCACCAGCGCATGGGAGAAGAGCGGATTGTCCTTGGAATCGGGGCAGTCTGTTCCGTTGATGAAGTCCACCACCGGAATTTTCTTCTCAAGGGCGGCAGCCACCTGGGGGCATACGCCGGTGGCGTTAATGGCCCCGAGGATGATCGCGTCATAGCCGCCGTTGATGCAGTCCTGCATCTGGCTCAGCTGCTTGTCGAGGTTGGTGTAGCCTCCGGCCTCGAACATGCTGTACTGGACGTTGTCCCGCTGTGCCTCAGTCAGGGTCCCGTAGTTCGTGGCAGCCCAGTAGGAGTCCTTCATGTGGGGGAAGAGGACGCAGATCTTCCACTGCTTGGAAATTTTGTCCTTGGCGATGGGCTTATAAGTGGTTTGCGTCGTCTTGCCGTCCAAGGCCGTGTTGATGGCCGGTGCGGTCCAGTCCTGCACGGAACCGGCGTCCTTGGCCTGGGTGGCCTGGCCGTTTCCGGCTCCCCCCATTGCTCCGCATCCCGCGAGGGCAAAGGTCACCGACAGTGCAAGCGCTCCGAATGCAGTGGTTTTCCTGTTCAGGTTCATGTATTTCTCCCACGTTCCGGCAGTCCGGTGGCCGCCGCTGCAGATATGAACACCCTTGCCTATTGGCTTTTGTCGACAATGTACGGCAGGTGCTAACAACATACCTCTGAGATGTACGTCACAAAAGCCCTGGCGGGATTGAATTTGCCGCAGGATCCAGCTAAGAGCCCGGAGGCGAAGGTATTGCCTGCCCCCCCCCAGCGCGGTGCCTCCGGCTGACAGGCGTCTTGGACGGGACGTGCCATGCCCTCAAGCGGCTGTCGGGCCGGCACGGGTTTGACGGCGGAGAGGGAGACATGGGCCGTGCGCCCCTCCGGCGACCCGGTGCCCGGTTCCATGGCCAGCGCACTGAACTGCTCCGCGGCGCCAAGGGGACCAGGGCTCACCGGTGGAGGCAGTAACGGCCCAATAACGCACCGGTGCTTCACTACTCGTGCCGGCGCTGTCCAGGCCGGCCCCGAAGGCTGCGGTTCCTTCCCGCGGGCATCGTCAGCGGTAGGGGTGATCGCAGCATATCCGTCCGACTGTTAGGAGTGTCATGAGCGAGCTTGAGGCTCTTCGTGAGAATGTGCAGGACCTCCGGCGTGCCCTGCGGTTGCTGGAAGGCAGGGGAATAAGCACCGCGGACTACGGCAGTGCCGGTAACGGCATGAGGGACTACAGCGAGACCAGTTTCGAAACGTACGATGCACGGGCAGATTCGGAGCGTGCCCGGGAGGTTGCCGCTACAGATTCGCCTTTCCATATCGAAGTGCGCTTTCTCGGCGGCCTGACGCCGTCGCAGAAGCAGGTCTTTAAAGATGCCGCCGACCGTTGGGCCAAGCTCATCGTCGGCGACCTGCCTGACACCATTGTCGCTGGAGAGATCATCGACGACGTCCGTATCGATGCCCAGGGTGTTCCCATCGACGGCGTCGGGGGGATCCTGGGCCAGGCCGGTCCGCAACTGGTGCGGCCGCAGGGCGCCGGCAAGCACGCCTTCCTGCCCGTCACGGGCATAATGCAATTCGACACGGCCGACTTGGCGTCCATGGAGAACCGGGGGGTCCTGAACGACGTGATTACCCATGAGATGGGCCACGTCCTCGGCTGCAACGCGTTTGTCTGGGAGCGGAAGGGATTCGTCATCGGCAAGGAGACGGAGAACTGGGCCTTCACCGGGCCAATGGCCACAGCCGAGTACGGCCAGCTGATCGACCCGTGCTCACGGCAGGATGCTGCGGACGGCCATGCCAAGCCGGTGCCGATCGAAAACCTGCACGGGCCCGGAACCCGAGGGAGCCACTGGCGCGAGACTGTGTTTGGCAATGAACTCATGACCGGATTTGTTGGCCAGGCGGGCAACCCGCTCAGCCGAATCACGGGCGGGATGTTTGGTGACATCGGGTACGATGTCGACCTCGCCGCCTGCGACCCGTACCAACTGCCGAGCCATCTGCAGCTCGCCGAACTGGGCCTGCTGGCTCCGGCCGCGCGCGACTACGAGGAGCTGGGGGTGGTGCTGCCGACGATTCCACTTGTAGCGTCGGATGAGAGCATGGATCTGTCGCGGTTAAGGAGGTAGCCGTCCGGTGGCTGGCGCAACGGGGCGGGAGGAACCGTCCGGAAATGAGGAGCATCCGGCGGCAAGCCATCACGAGGGGATCTGGCCCGACGAGGCAATGATCCGTCCCCCCATAGAGATCCTCGGCGACGAAAGCCTGGCCGCGCCAACCGAAACCGTGCGGCCGGCCCCGAACCGGTTCACCCACGAATTGATTGGGGATGAGCCGTATGGTTTCGTCGCCGCACAGGAACGGACAGGCTACATTCCCGCCGGAACCCGCGTTGTACTGATGCGGGTGGACGGCGACCGGTGTTGGGTCGTTGACGGGGATGGCCGCCAGGTGCTTGTGCCCGCCTCGTCACTTCGGAAATTGCCCGAAGCCGGCACCGGCTCGTGACTGGCAACAGGCCGCAAGGGCTCCGTAGCCGCAGGCCGGAATTCCGGCGTCAATGATAAGCGCCTGCCCGGCAATACCGTGCGGCTAAGAGCCCGGGTGAGGGGCGGCGCCGTGGTCGCGGCTTTTCGAATAGTCTGCGGACACGACGGTCCGGGTCCGAAGGCCAGGGCTTCCAGAGCGTGCTCAGGGTGCCCTTGCTGACGCCCTCGGCCGGAATCACCGCGGCAGTCCGGAGGGGCGGCCTCACCGCGTCAGCTCGCTGCGGGCATCGCTCGAGGCGGAAATCGGGAGGCCCGCGGGAACCAGGAAGTTCACCACCGGCGGGTGCACCACCGCCGAGAGCGACACGTGAGCGGTGCGGCTTTCGGGCGAGCCGGTGTCCGGGCCGACGGCGAGGCGGCTGAACCGTTCCGCGGCGCCGGTTTCGGCCAGGTACTGCCGGGCCGCCCGGCGCACGCCGGCGTCGTCGAGGGCCGGCAGCGGGGCTCCGGAGGCGTCCTCGACATCACCGAGGCTGAACGTGTCCGCGGCAGCCAGCGCCGCACTGTCGGCCAGGGACAGCAGCTTTTTGTGCTCGAGGTACACCGCCGACGCGGCCATGACCACGGTGGCGACCAGCAGGCACAGGGCCGCCAGCCCGATGGTCAGCAGCAGGACCTGGCCGTCCTCCGCCGTCCCGTCCCGCTGCCGCCTGACCATCGCCTACCGGTACCTTTCGACGATCTGCGTGGCCGTGGAGCCAACCTGCACCGCCGCCATGTCCAAACCCGCCAAAAAGGGCAGCGGCACATCGAGAGAAACGTCCACGGTTACCGCCGATCCCGGCTCGAGGCAGGGGTCGGTGCTGCAGCTGACGGCCATGCTCAGCCGCCCGCCGTCGAACCCAAAATCCCGGGCGGCCACCAGCACGGCCTGCTCCGCCCGCCCCCGGCCTGCCGCGGGACTCTCGGCGGCGGCAAAGACTTTGGCGCCGTGGTCGGCGGCGCTGACGACGGCGAAGGAACCGGCCTGAACGTGTCCGATGCCGACGATGAAGTACACCACCGGCACCAGCAGCAGCGTGCCCAGGAACAGGAATTCAACGACGGCGCTGCCGGTTTCCGTGCCGCCTTCCTGCCGCACGGCACCGGCCGGCCGCTGCCCCAGCCGCCGGACACCTGGGCGCCGCCGGCAGCCGCTACCGTGGCAGCGGCGCATGGCCTTGGACCGTCATCGCCTGCGCCGGGCCGAGCAGGCCGAACGCCGGCAACGGCGAGGTGACCGTCACGCGCAGCATCCGCCCCGGCCCGCTGTCCACCGCCTCGGCCGCCACCTCGCGTGCATAGGAGGGTCCGAGCGAGGAGGTAATCAAGGACACCGTCCGGTCGCGGGCGTCGGACGGCCCCCGGTCCGCCAGCGTACCGTAGCGGGCTCCGGAGCCGGCCGCGTCGATCAGCGTATTGCGCACGTGCAGCACCAGGGCCAGCTGCACAATAGACATGCACATCAGCACCAGCACGCCGCCGATCAGCACGAAGTCGACGGCCGCCGAGCCCCGTTCGCCGCCGAGGGCCTTATCCCTGGATCCGCACCGAGGCATGTCAGGGCCGGCCGACCTGGGTCATCGCGTCATTGAACATCCCCTCCAAGGCAGGCTTGGCGATAGCCAGGATTCCGGCGACCAGCACTGCGGACATCAAGGTGATCATGACCCAGCCGGGCACATCCCCACGTTCGGGGTCCTTGGCCACGGCCGTGCGCAGCCGTGCCAGCATGACCGTAGCCAGCACGGACAGCATGACGGCTGCCTTGAGACCGAAGGTGTTCCTCATGATTTCCCCCTTGTGTTGTTCCTTCAGCTGTCCCTGGCCGTGCCCTCCCGGTCTTCGGCGCCGCACGGTCACCAACCCAGATTCAGCAGGGCCAGGCCCGGATACACGGCGAACAGCACCGTCAGCGGAAGCACACCGAAGACAAGCGGAACCACAATCGCGCATCATTCGCATTACCAGCCAATCAACCAGAGAGAATCGCCATGGATGATCAGCAGGTTCCTGCAGGCTTTGCGATGGTTCCGGATAGTGACGTGCTCGGGGTTGGCTACGTCGGCCCCTCGGCCGGGCTGGTCTCGACCAGCTGGGAGGACGGGCTCACGATGGTCCATGTGGATGTGGAGGACTTCGTGACGGTGGACGAGGCGCGGCAGCTGCTGGCCGACTTTACGGCGGTACTGGCCAGGCTGGAGGACGCGGAATAGCCTGATAGTTCACCGGGGCCGCCTGCCATTTTTGGGCTCCTTTGTTCCGGCAAAACGGGCGGACCCTGTTCTTCCTGGAGTTCAACGGTTACGGTGACATGACCGCCGAAGAGCTGCGGGAGCTGGCCGGCCAGCTGGCCAGGATGGCCCCGCAGCTGCTGGCGGCGGCCGACCGGCTCGACGGCGAGTAGGGCCGGCCAAGGAGCGGCCCGGGGCCTTGGGGGTATTCCGGGCCGCTTCCGTGTGCGCCCGAACAAAATGCAACGTTTCCGTTACGTATATGCCTTCCGGCCGGCGTACAGCAGAAGTTACGATGCCCGTGTCCGTTGTCGAGACGTTCAACAGCCCCCCGGCAGCCCCCCAACGCCGGGTCGCGCTCCAACGGACCACAGGAACCCCCCGGCTACTTCCCCCAAGGGCGCCGGGGGGTTCCATTGTGTCGGCCGGGTGTCCGGCAAGCTGGCACTCGGTATCCTGTTCGCGTGCAGGTTTCCGGCGTAGCATCAGCGGACCTGCGGGGACCAATGACGGTATCCCGCCCCAGCGAAAGGGCACCGCCGTGAAAGATCTGCTCTACGCCTCTCTAACCGCGCTAATTGCCGCTCTGACCGTGCTAATTGTCGCGTTCAGCTTCTGCATGGTCTGGGTTTCCGTCGCAATCACCGCCGGCGAGCCCGTCACGGCGCTGTCCAGGCTTGGCCTCGCTGCCGTGCTGTTCCTGGCAGCAATCGGGACGGCAAAGGTGCTGGAGAAGCACCAGCCCGAAGAGGCCGGGCAGGCGGAGCGCACTGTCCCCCGGCAGGGCCGGGCCTTCGCGATGCAGCAGGAACCTCCCGTCCCACTCTGAAAAGACGGGTGTTCCTCCATAGGTTCGGGTTCGGGTTCGGGGCGGGTATAGGTTTTGCCGTCGCGGCCGGTGACCGGGGCCGGCGGTTCAGGTGCGTGATTTCTCGCACCTGCCGACACAGAGGAAGCCCCGGTGTTCCACGGACACCGGGGCTTCCAGTCTCTCGGGCTCCAACATTGCCGCCGGTCTGTGGGTGGCCGGGGACCCGCTCGAAACAGGAGAAAGCCTGCGGATCCCCGGCCGGTTGACCGGCTGCACGGCCCCGCAGCCGCACAGCACGTAAAATCACCCTGTTTCGCGGACGGATGTTGCCAAAATGTTGCCACGCAGAAGGGTGTTTCTGGGGCAGCGCCTACGATCAAGTCATGACAAGCAACCTGCCTCCCGAAGACCAGCCCCCGGCCGAATGGCGCCGTTTCACGACGGATGGAGAAGCTGCGGCCCAGCTCCCCGAATTCTCTTTCGGCAATCCCCTGGCCGTCGCCATGGCATTTTGCCATGCGCTGGACGATCATGAGCGCTACCGGCCGGCCCTGTCCCAACTGGTCACCCCGGAGTCGCTGCCGGCGTGGGGGGACTTCAGCGAGACCGCGGGCTTCCTTAGGTCGCTGGAGAACGTCGGGTACGGGAGCCAGGTTACTCCCGCGGTCGGTGACCCTGACGTTGTTTACTTCAAGATCCTGTCCGGCGTGAAGCAGAGCTACCAGGCTCTGGAAGACCAGGTCATGGACATAGCCGCGATTGTCACCTTGGTGTGGCGTCCGGAGTATGGCCGGTGGCTGGTGCATGCCATCGGCGACTACCTGCGGCCGGAGGAAGTGCCCCACTGAGGCGCAGAACTCCTAGCCCAAGGCCGGCTCTTTCGGGAGCAGCCGCACGCGCGTGCCCGGGCTCAGGGGCACCGAGCCGTTTTCGTCGTATAGGACGGTTGTTGTCCCCTGGGCGGTGATGGTCCGTTCAATACGAACCAGCGTCCATGGCTCGGGGGTTTCGGGAGAAACGAAGCGGCGACCGATGCGGTCTTCTCCCAGCTTGTTTGGATCACTGGTCTTCGAGTCGGCCGATTTTTTGAACTGCCGTTTCAGGTCAGGCTTGCATATCTGACAGGACAGGTAGGTCGGGATTTCCTCTAGGTCGTCCTCGGTGGCCAATTGGGGCATCCGAGGCGAGAAACCGCCGTGGCGGATTTCCCGCCGGAGTAATTCCACGGTCCAGCCATTAGGTAACCACTCTGCGCGCCGGTCCAGATAATGCGCCACGGACGCGCACGTCGTCCGGTGGACCACGCATTTGGATCCACCTCTCTTGTTGATGATCAGGTCACATCCGGCCCTCAGCTGATCGTCGACAATCTGCTGCTCCCTTTGGGCCGCCTCATTGATGGCAGCCAGGAGCTCATCATCGGAGACAACTTCGACGTTCCCGGAAAACAGCAGGTATGTGATGTCGTGCACTCCCATGGTCGGACATCGTACCCTGCTTCCTCCGGTGGATGGCTCAGGTTGCGCGGTGGCAGCATGCAGTTATCCCGGGCCTCGATGCCTGCAGGCCCGGCAGACCCCGTCGACGCCCTTTCAGGTGCGGCCAGCCTGCCCGAACAAGAATTGGCCGTACGGTTGCCACGGGCGCGCTCCAAGCTCGTATCGGAGACTGCCCGCGGCGGCCCACATGGCTAACTGGCGCTGATAGCGCAATCCTTACGCTGCCAGGCGCAGTCTAATCCTGCACCCTCGTAGGCTTGCAGGAGCCCGGAAACCTGGTCGGCGGCAATGCTCGTAGTAATGTTGCCGGCCAAGGTATAGGCAGGCGCCCCCGAGCCTGGTCAGGAACCGGCCGGACGCCTTACCGACCTGGCCGTTATCCTCCGATACCGCTGCCGTGAGGTCGGCAACGCCCTCATCGAAGAGCCCCAGTTCCCTAACGGCACAGATCAGGCTGTCTAAGCCGCCCTTCTGCACCTTGGTCTTTTGGTGGATATCCTTGCCGGCGGACTGAAAGCGGACGGTGCTCCATCTGCAGACCAAGCGGGAAGCGAGGTGAAGATTACCGCCTGGATCACCCGCTCGGAGGGCTGGTGGGCCATCGAGATCCCGGAAGTGTACGGGGCGCACAGCCAGGCCCGGACCCTCGAAGAAGTGGAGTTCATGGCCCGCGACGCCGCCGCTCTGCTTATCGGCCGCCTAGAAAACGATTTCGAGGTGACCATCGAAATCGCTGATTCGGAGCCTTGATCTAGGCCTGTTGCTAAGCTTCCCCGGCTACACAGGACCACCAACTCCACTGGAGCGTGCAAGCCTTGCCCTATTCGAGTATTTCGAGGCGCCCGGGGGGGCAGAAGTCTTCGGCCGGTGCCTTCGGATCGGTCTCCTGTCGGGAGGCCTGGAGGCGGCTCTCACTGAATCCTTCCGGGCCGTTCAACCTCAGCCCATAGACGGTTGAGCATGAGCTTTAGTACTTTCCGGCGTGCTCTAGATAGAGTGCTTCAGGCCGCGGATCACGGTAGTTTTCGATTGCCTCCTGAACCAGGGCGTCCTTCAGGTTCAGCGAGTAGTAGACGTCGTTGATCTTGATGATCGACTCGATCCGCTGGTACTTGTCGCCGTGCTTCTTCGCGTATTCGGCAAGCCCCTTCAGCTTCGGTACCGAATCACTCAAACTCTGGGCATGTGGATCGAGAATAGAGGCAGCGACCTCGCCGTCGACGTGGTGGAAGAACACGAAGTCAGGAGAAAGCCCTCGATACCTGCTATTCATGGCGTACGGAATTGTGAGCGATGCGGTGCCATGGCGGGGATTGCGGTACCACCCCAAGCAGTTGTCGTCCTTGAGTTCCGTCTCCAGAACGTGGATTTCCCACTCGTTGAGCTTCACCGGATAGTCACCGGTCGAGGATGACAACAAGTGCTTCGGCCATACAACCTCAGCCACGGGGAAGGGTTTGTCCTCGGGCAGATCCACGACAGTCAGCTCAGGTTCTGTTGCCTCCGAACGGATCTCGTCCAACTGAGCCTTGAGACTTACCGGCGACTTGTTGATCTCCGTCTGGTATTCCTTGAACCACTCGATGACAGTCTTGTTGGCGACCTGTTCCAGCTTGTCTTTGACACCGGGCTGGTGAGCGACCACAGCGACGGACATCATTGCAGTAAAGACGTCGCCATCAATCGGCAAGCGCTCCCGTAGGTAGCTATCTGCCATTGAACGGCTGATGCGCCGGCCAGCCTGGGCAAACAGATGCTCGACGCCCTTGGAGTCGATCTCAACTTCTTCCAGGGCTTCAACATCGATTGGATCGCCGCCCTCAAACAGGGTGGTCACCTGATTCTCGATGAGGAAGTGGGCGAGCTTGGTCTCAGCGTCGTCGTACTGACCGCTTTCATCGAGCTGAATGCGTGCCTCACGGAGCACCGCCAGGAGGCGTTCGTTGGCCATTCGGGATGCACCCTGCAGAATCGCATTCTTGCCGCCGCCGGTGATGAGCGTCGCGAAGTTCTGAAGGCGCTCAACCTGAGTCCTGTATTGAAAACTCGGGATCACGTAGGAGGGCAGCGACGTCATCGACTCGAAGACCGCCCCGTCAACCAAAGGGTTCCGAACCAGCGTGACAGCCTGGTGCGTGATGACACTCATCCCGCTGGTGCCTGCGATGTCTTCCTGATCCATATCGTCAGTGACAACGATGATCTCCTCTTCCGCATCTTCGGGAAGCGGAGAAGTTTCTGCCCCTACATATTCACCCTCACGGTTCAGAATGACGCCAGCTTGTTCAGCCGCGGTCCGCTGGCGTTTCTGTTCCTCTCGGAGGCCCGTGTTCACCGTTGTGGCCCGCTTGGCGATACTGCTGCCGGCCAGAGTCTCTTCGGTTGAGGGAAAGATCGGCAGAGCCTCTTCAACAGCCGCACTGTCTTCGCCCTGGGGATGGACCCATTCCTGGCGGAAGCTGTCGTCACCTAGGCGCAGCCGATCGGCTATCTGCTTGACGCCCGCCTTGTTGAACCGCGGGAGGAAGCAGTGAACATAGTTCAGCGCTTCGTTCTTGGCGATGCGCCGCGCCAAGGGAGTGCGGATCATGCGGCCGACGATCTGGGTAATGGCGTCCTGGTCCTCAACCTTGCGGTAGGACAGGAGCACTTCCGCACGGGGGCAGTCCCAGCCGGTAGTAATCGCCTGCTTACAAAGCACTACCCGGATGTCCAGATCGTCCTGGATGTCCTCCGGGTTGGAGTAAGCGATGTTGTGCGCACCTGCGGCCAGCGTGCTGTGGTCAGCGAAGGTGTGGCAGATGTTCACGGGTTTAAGGCCCGGCCACGCGTCGAGGATGGTCTCGACGATGCCCGCCAGTTCTTCATCGGCCGGGGTATTGGGAACCTGGACGACGAGCGCAGGCAAGACCTGCGGCTCGTTCTCCCGCTCCGAGTATTCTCGCCACTGCTCCTCATACCTGAGTGTCGTCGCCACAGCATGCCGGAGCAACGCCGACTCGTTGAAAGTTGCTCCCGGCAGTTCGGGCGAGGACAGCACCAGGCCATCTTTCAAGAGGCCGGATTCCTGAACCTCTTCAACAGCAACGCGTGTAGGGATCACACGTCGATTAATGGCGTCCATGGCCCGCTCAAAGCGCCTTGGCGTTGCAGTAATGCCGACGATGACGGGCGCAGCCAGGCGCCCCGTCTTAGCGCCGCCAATAATGCGTGAAACGATGGTGTCGCGCGACCGTTCGGTCTTCATGCCGACGTGCGCCTCGTCGATCATGATCACGAATTTATCGGGCCGCGCCTTAATCGTGTTCGTCAACGTCGTCCAGAACGAATACTGGCGGGTGTCTCCACCCTCCTTTACCAGACGCCCACTTGAGTTGAGCTTCTGGACGTTGAGGAAGTAGACCTTGCCGGGATCAAGCTGCTCCTGGTCAAAGCTCGACTCGACAATCTCGATCGTTCCGTGGTTGATCTTGTCTGACGCCATCAGGAACTTTCGGGAGGTCTGTTCATTGAGTGACGGATCATCGGAAATCCAGAGGAACGTCCAGTCCGGTTGGCCCAGAGTGTCTTCAGAGCCGAACAGAGCCGCCTCGATCACTGCCGAGGCAATGACCGTCTTACCTGAGCCTGTGGGGGCCGTGAGCTGAACGGCAGTGACGCGCTCCCCGTCACTGGTCTTGTACCGGGTGATCCCGTCACCGATGTCCTCCAAGATCTGGCGCTTAGCCTTGGCCTGATAGCCACGCAGTTTGAACTTCATGTGATGGTCTAGCCCTGCCTCTTGTTGATTTCGAAAGACTGGAGGTAGTCCGAGTACAGCCGTACAGAGTCGATACCCTGGTCAATCTGAACGTTGATAGCTTCGAACTCAGCCTGCGAGTCAGTCACGATGAATACGCACCGGACCTCATGCCGAGCATTGACCGCTTCAACAAACGGCTCCCACTGATCGATGTCCGTTAGCAGCCCGTAATAACCGTCTTCAGGCACCTCCCAACCTTTTTCAGGAAGGTCGTCGATCCGGGCTCCCTCGGCGCCGGCCCGAAGCCACAGGATGGGAGCTATTGCCTTGAATTTATGACCCAGTCTGACTAGCTGATTGTCCTCGTACGTGAGTTTGAAGAACTCCACGTTCTCTTCGAAACCTTCGCTCATCGGAAACTCGTCAATAAATCGGTAGTCACCCGTAATCGGCTTGCCTTCAGGAGTCATGCCAGTTACGGCAGCAGTAATTCGCGGCTTCGCTATGTACTCAAAGATCCCCAATGCCTCATATGCAGGCTCGCTAGGTAAGTGACCCTGTTTCCGGAGCTGTTTATCTTCCTCGTCCGAAACAGCGTTATTTGTAACCGTAATTGAACGCCGGCGTCCGCCGTCCTGGTGGTTTAGTCGCATGACCGCATGCGCCGTAGTGCCCGATCCCCCGAAAAAATCCAAGATCAGCGCATCCGGCTTGTTGGCGACCACGAATCGCAACGTGTCCTCGACGGCATATAGGGACTTAGGGAACGGAAACTTCCTGCCCGGGATGAAGTTCCTCAAGAGGGTGGACCCATGATCAGCAGCGCCGTGCGAAGGCTTATTCCACACTGACATTGGACGACTCGTCTTACAGGTTTCGCCGAGGATGCACGAACCGTCAGGCGATTTTCCAATCACTTCGATTTCGCCGGATTCAATGCGATCGATGGTGCCGGACGGCAGGTATGAGATGGAACGCGTCACCTTCCCGGGCTTCCAAGGCCCCAGACGGGCGTAGCCCATTGCAAACAGTTCCTTCAGCCTGACATCCGACACGCGCCAACGTTTTTCCTCACCCGACGCGAGCGGGAACACTGCGAACGTTCCTTCCGGAGGTTTGACTGTCTCCCGAGGTACGCCCAGAGGTAACGGATTGCCGATGGAGTGGAGCGTCCCGTCGTCTTGGTTCAAGAAAACCGGGTAAAAAAGATTTGGCCGGTCAACACGGCGGCTGTTCGATCCGGATCTAGTCAAGCTGTCCCATCGCACAGATCTGGCTGCTTCTGACTCATGAAGCATGTCGTCCCCAGTGGGAACAATTTCAGCGCCTCCGATAAAGACAAAGTAGATAAATTCTTCGGCTCGCGAGAAGCCGCCCTGCCGAGACGAACCACTGGGATTAATGACGCTTGAGATCATCTGTATCTTGCAACCCCGGAAGGTTTGCTCAAGGAGAATACCGAGACGCAGATATTCCTTCTCGTCAATAGTAACGATTAGCACAGAGTCTTTTGGATTGAGCAGCTCTTTAGCCCGCTTCAGCCGGCGCTCCATAAACGACAGCCATTTACTATGGCGGTAGGCGTCGTCCCCATCTACGTAGTCGTTGTTGTACTTCCAGTCCTTGGCACCCGTATTGTAAGGAGGGTCTATATAGATTACGTCAATTTTGCCCTCATACGGGTACAAGAGCATTTCAAGAGCGTGATAATTTTCGGCATTAATAACCGTGTGGAACGGCTTGTCAGTACTGCGTTCAACTCTGCCGACGCTATCAAGACCTGGATAGATCGAATCGCCGAACTCACGAATGACAGTCAGTTCATCGACTGATGCCGTGACGCGTTGGCTTCGGTCGTCTCTCGCAACAAGCGTCGCCGTTTCCCCCAACACCTTGATGACGATCCAGATCCCCGCCCTGGAACGCTCTTTGAAGACAACCTTCCCTCCGCGGCTCACTTCGAAGCCGGGTAGCTCAATCGTCTCGGGCTGGTGCTCCTCGAAGACGAGCCCAAAGCTGGTCTTCGCTACCAACTTGTTGACCTGATCCTGGATCTCGCTCCTCAGCTTGGCGTCAGGAATCCTTTCAATTAAAGTGTCGAGGTGTGCCACGGGTCTCCTTGAAGAAATCAACGAAACTGCACCGGGACCAGTGGTAGGTCTCGGTGCAGTGTTCTATGACTCTACCTGCGCGCACGTCCTTGGCCGGTATTTCAACCGTGTGCCATTCAGCTCAGGTATGCGTGGAGGACAGGGCTCGGCTGAGGCAAGCGGCCAAGTTCTCTTTCTCCGTCCCCCGACGGGCTCGGCCTGACACCATGGGTGGGAGCGTCACCGGGACATGTAGAGGCGGAGGACGGCTTGGTAACTGTCACCGAGGAAGCCATGATCCCTTACTGGTGCTGTCCTAGGAACTTGGATCTCCAATGTGACTGGAAGTTCGGGGCGGTGGCAGCCGAATGCGCCGGGCAAGGGTTCCCGTTCAATCGCCGCAGAACATCCTGCAAGTCCGGATGCCCCGACTCGGCCGCATGAATGACGCCGTCCACGTCCACGGCCATAAAGCCGTGTTCGAACAGGGCGTCACACCCCAGGGTGCAGGCCAGCATTGCAGCGGCCCTGAAGTCCAGACGCTCATCGTCATTGCATTCAGCCCTAGGCTTGATATGTGCTGCAACGAGCAGTGCGGCCGGCAACTGCCGCCCGCACAGTGAGCACCGGCTGTTTCCACCGGCGAGCAAGACCGCGCGCAGGTATCGTTGCTCCGCGCGTTGGCTAGCGATCACCTGGATGTCGGTCGGCAGCTGAGGGGGCACCGGTGCCTGGAGGTATTGCGAACTGGAGGGGCTGGCGTCAATGCCCGGCTGCTGCACGGGCCCCGCGCCGAGGCAGAGCGCCAGTTTGCTGCCCAGCCCTGGGGGGAGGGGGGAGATGTAGGTCCGTCCGGGCACGCCCAACCTGTTCATGGGACCGACTCCCGGCCCGATGACCTTCCGGAGGCTTGCAAGCCTGATCTCAATACCCTCGACCAGTGGCGTGACAAGTACGAGCGGCCCCTCGTTAGAGCCTGTTGCAGGTTCGTGGCCCGGTGGGCGGCGTGCCCGCGTGGCGGCTTGTTGGACCTGGCTGACGGCCTGGAGTTTCTGTCCTGCATAATGGAACACCACGTCTCCGGGCAGCATGTCATGCAAGGCGGTCCAGTCCTCATGGGCGGGCCGTCCGTCGGCGCGGTACTCGGGGGCCCACAGCGAACCCTGTTCCATTGCGATCCTGTAGTTTTTGCTCTGGTTGGCCCACCAGAAACGCGGCCGGACCGATCCGTCCATCTCATAGTCGGCGGGCGAAAGAGGCCCGATCGCTTCATCGAGTTGATCCGTATCTGGCCAATTCGTCATTTTGCCTCCTCTATGGGTGTCCCGACCTGACGCTGGAACCGACTACAGGCTAAAGCCAGGCGTCTATCGAAAGCAGCACCTCCATACCGTGCCTCGGCGCGGGTCGGCACGTTTTCAGACGCCCCCTGCCGCGGCGAGCAGCGAGGACACCTGCTCGATGGTCTTGAAGTGCGGCTCGCCGACCGGTGGCACGCCGTAAAAGTTGAAGACCTGGCCGGATGAGCCGCATCTTCTGCCATGGTCCGTGTGGTTCCCCGCTGTCCGCGCGTCGGCGATGGCGCCGGCGGGTGTTTCCCGCCCTTCCATGGCCGTGTCCGAGCTCCTGGAGAACCTGCAGGCGTCTGATGACGTGGTGGCTGTGGACGCCGCGGCCTGGACATCGCGGCGCTTGCTGACAGAACCCGTATTGCGAATGCGGGACGGTCAAGGATGAGCTTTATGGGCCAGTTATCCATTTCGGGACGTTTCCATCAATCCAGCTCATAGATATATGTAAGGTGCGGCCCCCGATGCTTTCCCCAAGAATCATCGGGGTGCCGCATATCCAAGGCACAGGCCTCCGTATCCCCCAAAAACCAATACGGCGGTTCTGATGTGCCGTGGGATCAGGCTACATTCATGCCTGCGGAAAGGATTTTCCTGATCGAATCCTGACAGTTTCTTGAGCTTCTTTTGAGCCTTTTGAAAAATCAGGCTGTTTGCGCACCTTTTATTACAGCACTCCGTAATGGAGCCAAGCGGATGCAATTAATTCCCCGCGAAATGGCAGGATGTTAGCTGTTTGCCGGCGGTCCCCCCATACCTGTGCCGGCAAAGTGCTACAAGGCAAGGGCCCGACCAGACCCCCCATTCTCGGTCGAGGCCCTTTGCCTTTTAATAAGAGGAACGCCATCACGGACGGCTGGCCTAACTTGGGATTATCTTGAGGGTATATTGTCCGTCGCCATTGCCGGTGACACACTTTCGGTACTTGCCGGGGTACCAGGAGCCCGGCCCCAGCAGGACCTGCAGATAGGAGGGGTCCCGGGTGTCTGCCCTGCATCCGGGCCCCGTCGTCGGTGCGTCTCTCCGGTGTCAGAATGGGTTTCGTGAGCAAGGTTGATCCCTCCCGTGCATCCCGGTTGGTCGGTGGCGCGCCCGGATGGCGCCCGGACTTCGCGAATTACCGGTGACCCGGGGTCAGCGTCGACGGCAAGGCCATCGGCTGGACCTCCGGGCATGTGCACTTCAAGTGGCAGGACGACGACTTCAAGATGCATACCCGCTGGGTGCCGGCGTCCTGGGTCAAGCGCATCAGCCGGGAAGAATCATCCTGGCAGGATCCCTACGACATCCTTGATGATGCCGACGGCTGACTGCGTGAGTCAGCCGGATCCGTACCGTAGAGGATATTTACCAGGACATGGGAACGCTGCGCAGCCAGCTCGAAGAGTTGGTCGAAGCAGGCCGCATCGTCATGAGCCGGGACAGCCGCAACACCGCATACCGGGGCACCGTAGCGGCTATCGGCCTTGCAGGGGTAGGCCTAAACGCGGCGCATAAGACGATGTCCTGGATGGAAACACTGCCCGCCGGCGGCGGCTCTCCGGAGCTAAAGGACTGACGGCGGGTCCGAACGCCGAGGCCTGGCTTGGGGCACGGGTCAGGCCCCGGCTCCCGCAAGTTTTCCACATCCGGCCTGGGAAAACCTTAGGTCCCCCGTCTCCGGGCAACGCCCCCCCCAACCGGAATCCTCAGGCAACCACGGGTTTGTTTCGGGCCCCATCGGCCCGCATTCCGAGGACCAAGACGCACCCGCCGTCGCCCGATATGCCGTCCACCGTAGCCGTAGGGGCGCCTGGTGTGGCACGCTCCCCGTATGCCGTTTTATCTTGAGTACACGGTCCATGGCATGTCCGGGGTGCGTTCGGCCGTGCCGGGGGAAACACTTGATGAAGCCGCGGCAGCAGCGGCAGACCTGCTCAGGGAATCGGGCTGCCAAACGGGACTGCTCCGCTGGTCCCCGGCCCCGAGCGAAGAACCGGGCAGCGGTGAGGTGGTCGCCACCTACACGGACACCGTCGGCTGGGAACCGTTGGATTTTCGGCGCGGCGCTGAGGACAACGTCAAATGATGGATACCCCATGTGCCGTGCCCGGCAGATCCGATTGGAGGCGCCGGGCAGCACCGGGGCCGGTTCTGCAGTCAGGACGTCGGCTGTGACCGCGAACACACCGCCAATGGGTTTCGTTCATGTCCCGGATACCGCCGGGCTGGGCGACGGCCACTACCTCGGCCCTGCCGCGGGGCTGGTCACTACCAGTTGGGATGACGGCGTGACGATGGTCCATGTGGATGTGGAGGAGAACCTGACCGTGGAGCAGGCACGGCAGCTGTTAATGGACCTCCGGAAAGTTCTGGCGAGGCTGGAAGGCGCGGATTAGTGTCCTGCGCCGAAATCCTCTTCAGTTGAAACTGCCGCGGCCGACGCCTTTGCCGGGGTCCGGACAGGCTGCAGTATCTCTGCCCCCCCCTTCCGCGCCTCACCCGGCGGGGCACCGGGCTGAATGTGTGCGGCGAAGCCGTCCTGCCCCGCGCGCCCCTTCGGGGGCAGAATCCCCTGTGCCCGGTGTTGACTGACCCCGCAGCGGAGTTCTTACCATTGAGAAGGCGGGCCGGGCACGACAGCCCGGGCAGGACTTCCGCCGCCGCCCGCCTCGCATCTGTGAAAGCCATCTAGACGAGGACCGGAGGCATCTGAAGATGAAGTACGACGAATTCCTGGCCAAGGTGCAGGAGCGCGGCGACCTTCCGGGCCGGGACGAGTCAGAGCGGGCCGTGCGCTCCGCCCTCGGGCTCCTGGGCCGGCGCCTGACCGGTGGCGAGAGCGATGACGTCGCCTCGCAGGTGCCCGAGGAGCTCATGCCGCTGCTGCTGGTCTCCGACGAACCCGAGCCTATCGGGCCGGAGCAATTCCTCGACCGCCTCGGCGAGGACACGGGAGCCGACCGCGAGAGCGCCCGCAGAACCGCCGCCGCCGTTCTCACCACCCTGGCCGAGGGCATCACCGAGGGCCAGCTCAGGCATATCCTCAGCCAGCTCCCCTCCGGCTACGCCGAGTTCTTCGGCAAACCCGAGCCCACCTGAGCCCCACCTCCCACGTCAGCCGGCAACAGAGGGACCGGCCAATCCCTTCCGCCCACACTGCGAGGGCCCCGGCCGCCGATTTACGGCCTCCTTTCCCGAGCCCCGGCCGTGCTGGTGGGCCCTGTCTGCCAGCTGGCCTCTGCCAACCCTCCGCCAGGTCTGGCACGACCTGCGACCGGATTCACAGGACAGGCCCTAGTCCTGCCTTGTGATTGCCTCGGACAGCATCAGGGCTGCCGCGGAGAATGCCAGGATCGCGCCCCACATCATCATGTAGAGGAATTTCAGGGTGGTTCCTTCTGCTCCCGTGCAGGGATAAATGCGGCCATCGTGGGGCCGGGAGTTTCGGCCCCGCCGGGAAACACCCCCAGTCCGCCCGGAACCGGACCCGGCCAGGGAGTCGCGGGCATTTGGCCCTGATCGGTCCTGCCTGCCGGGCGCAGCCTTCACAGCCGGCAGGGACACTGCCTAGCCTGACCTCAGAGGGCCGCCGGTGACGGGCGGCCGCACGAACAAAGGGGGAAACATGGCGGGCACCGACCCCGGGCAGGGGCGCGGCGAAAATCCGGCTGATGGGTTCGCGGCAAGAGTCGGGCAGGAAATCGACCGCCTCCTGCGCATCAGGGGCAAGAGCCCCGCCGAACTCGCCGCCCTCCTGGGCCTATCCGGCAGCCCGTCACCGGCCGGCCTGGCGGGAAACCTGAATACGGATGAGCTGGCGAAAGTCGCTTGGTGGCTCGGCGTTCCGGTCAGCCGCCTGCTGGGCGGGCGGGAAACGGAATGAAGATTACTGCCCGGGCCTGCCGCGGCCGCCGGTGGCGGGCCATCAGCGTCCGGGAGCTTCCCGGCGCGTTCTGCCCGGCCCGGTGCCGGGACCAGGCCGAACCTGTGCCGCCCGGCGCGGCTGCTGACCTGCCGGACACCGGCACCGTCAGGGTTGCCCCGGCCGCCGAAGTCACCGGGCGGGAGTTCCGTGCATGATCCTGGACCTGGTCACGGTCTACACCGTAAAGAACCTCTGCGTGCAGACCGTTGTCCACGATGCCGCCGCTGCCGCCTCCCCGGGCGGTGCCCTTGACGCAGCGCGCAGACGGCTGGCCTCTGAACTGGGCGAGGCGGCGCACACGTATGGCGTGGACATTCCGCCCGGGGAGGTCTGCTTTTCCCAGAACCTGCGGGGCCGGCTTTATGAGGTCCACGCGTTTTGGTCCCCGCCGGACGGCCCGGTCGAACTGTTCGCCGGACCGCGGGACGGGGAGATCCTGGAAGTCTCCGCCCGTACGGACATGCTGGAAATGGAGTTCACCACCCTCGCCTGGCCTGATCCACAGGGCGGCGCTCCGGTTCCGGTCCCGGTCCCGTCTGCCTGGTATGAGTATGGCGGCTTCAACGATGTCACCCGGCACCGGGTCTTCATGTGGCGGCAACGCTGAACTCCCATCGGCGGTGTGAAAGCCGCAGGCCGGCCCGGAGCCGGTGGTGTCGCTGGCACTGCCGCTGCGGCCGGTCGAACTGCGCGGCGGGTTGAAGGACATCTGAAATAGCAGGACACGGACTTTCACATGTGCACCCGCTGGGCGCCGGCTTCATGGGTCAAGCGCAGCAGCCGGCAGGAATTCCGCTGGCAAGACCCCTACCACCTGAATGACAGATGAGCCAGTAAGATCAGTCAGGTTCATTGCGACGAGTCGGATGGCTATGACAGCACCAAAGACGATGGGGGAATCTTGTTAGCACAACTGTTGCCGGGTTTTCGGGATTTTCGGACACCTCTAGTAACGGGGTATTTGTGGCTAACTGTGACGTGGCTGTTTCTGGGGAGCCGTATTCTGGAACTCGATCTAGCCCCGGAAACAACCCGTCTCATCGACAGCGTGGGTCAATTACTGCCTTCTACAGTAGCTTTCGCCATAATTACTTGCGTCGCTTATGTTGTTGGCATCTTGCTTGTCATCGACACAAAACGGGCCACAAGCTTCATGTCCCGATATGGTTTTCAAATAGTCCGCGCTGAACAAGGCCGTCGCTTCCTTGGGTGCACAGTTGTTCCTTACTTCACGGACCGCCGGTCGGACATTCATCCCGGTATCAAGGATCCGGCAGTGAACAGGTTGGTCAACGATGCTCTCTATCGCGCTGAGGAACGCAAAATCAACGCCTTTCAGATTCGGCGGAAGTACAAGCTGCCTGTGATGGATCATGATGAATACTTTGAACGAAAAGCAGAATTTGATCCCGACACAGACGAATTTGAAGCTGTACTGCGAAACGAGGCTCTTGAAGAGGTGAAGCCACTTCTGCTAAAGCAGTTTGAAGATGAGCTTCCGAAACTTGCGACGAAGCTGCACAAAGAGAATAAGGATCTTTATGATGCCTATGACCGTGACCGGTCTGAAGCTGAATTTCGACTGAGCATCGCTCCGCCGCTAATTCTCTTGGCAATTGAGATGTTGGCCATTTTGATCTCCAAAGACGTTCTGTTGGCTTGGGTAACGGCACTAGTCTGCATCATCGCCGCATGGATCCTTCTTAGAAAGGGATGGCGGAAGGTTATGGAATCCGCGAGCATCCTGGTTACCGCTTTAGAAATCGGCACTATCAGGTCCGACGCAATCTATGCCATCGATTCAATTGGCCGAGTGACAGGGTCCGATGGAGGCCAGCATACCCAAGTGGAGTTGGCTTAGGCTTTTTCTCTGGTCCCCTGCCCCAAAAAGCCCGCCGCCCCTGTTTCCGCTCAGCGACATTTGCCAACGATTCGTAGACCCGCCTCGGAGTGGGACGTGCCTAGCATGACGGTCGAGGAGATGTTCGAGCTCGTTCCCTTATACCGTAATCATTCGCTGCTCGTTGTAACGTGACTCGCAAGCGTCACCGCGTTCAATGTCGAGGCTGCAGAGTTAGAGCCGGGAACGCCCCCAGCTGCACCTTATGGGAGTTGATCCGGAGGACCGCTTCGTTCCGGACCGGGGTTGGGGTATGAAAGGTCGACAGGATAGAAGTCGTCAGATTCGTAAAAGCATGATGGCATTACAGGACTACCCCAAAGAGTTGCGGCTAGGTTTGCACGAAAATATGGGGAGCAGAATTGGCGTTCGATCACCTCGTCGGCAGGTATCTGCACGACGGCCCTATTGGACGGTATGAAGGCAATGACGCGTTCATTTTCTGCGCCCAGAATGTACATCACGAAATTACCCTTGGTGGTCTTAACCTGCTCGGGTGGCAGCCACATGGATGGGGAGGTCACTGCTGAACCAAGTGATGAAACAGCGTGAAGAGCGATATAAACCAATAGGATTTTGGGAAGTGTTTGAGATATTGATCGTCTCGACGACCGAAAAAATCGCAGGAAGAAGATCGCGAGAATGGGACAAATAGATAACATGAAGTTTATCGCCATCGATTGCCAAGAAAATCCCTTCACTCCCACGGTCAGGGCCCAGAGAAGGAGTGTTGCGGTCCCTAATGCGGTGATTGGAATGAATGTCTTCGTCAGCAGATTTTCTGCCCCGGCCAGGACAGGTCTTTCCTCACCCGACCAAGCGGCACGAACTGCGGTTCGAAGGCGGGGGGCGTAAATGTAATAGAGGACGGATGAACCCAAGTAACACAGCGAGGGGATAAGAGTAACTGCGATTACTTGGAAAGCAGTTGTCAGTGGTGTGTTAGTCACCAGCGCTACCGCGACATGAACGTCCATGCGCGCGACCCACAGTGCTTTGAATGCAAACAACACCACTGAGGCAATTGCTCCGAACGCGAGTAGTTGAGCCGCCCTTTCGATGGTCGAGGCAAACATCTTGCGATGCGGGGTGGTCTCATCGCCGTTACTTCTAAGCCGATAGCCGGACCTATCGTGCTGCCCCACCGTGTCTGCCTCTTCACGCATGACGCCTAGCCTAATGTCGGCAAGAGACTTCCAGCGCCCTCGGGAGTGATCGAGGCGGTATTTCTACGCGAACGGGTTGTCAGGGTCGTAGGCCGGCTCTGGCGCGGACTGCGCCCGGGATGCCGGTGTCAGGCGCAGCGCCGTTGCCCAGAGGCGAAGCTGCTGGCTAGCCTCACGCTTGGCCTGAAGCGCCGGGTTCCGGACCTGCCGGCCGCGGTCGGCGGAGGACCGGCCGTCCACGGTCACGCCGTCACGGTTTAGTGCGTCCTCCGCTGCGCGGAAGTCGGACCAGATGGAGCAGTACGCAGTCACACCGGCCCTGTCTGCCTCGGTGAACCTTTCCGGTTCGGTCGCGTACACGGCTGCCAGGCGGCGCCACTCGGCCAAGGCCTCCGGGGCCAGGTTCGGCGGCTCATTGTCCCAATCCAGTCCTCCGCGGGGCGGCGTAGTGACGGCTGGCCTCTTCGGTTCGTGCTCTAGGATCTTTAGGTTCGGTGGTCGCTTTATCACGATGGCCTCGCTTCCAAAATTGTTTTTCGTTGGGTCTGTATAAATTTGTTGACCGGCGCCGAGCTTCCGGCCGACCGCGGCTGGGATTTCGACTCCCCCTACCAGCTGGTTGACAACCTCGGCCGGGACCGGCGGTGTTCAGGTGTCGTCATGGCTTGGATCTTCCATGCCCGGCAGCGGGGTTGAGTGCGCCAGTTCCTCTTCCGATTCACCGTCGTGTTCGTGTGCGGGTGAGTGCGCCTTTCTATAAGGCGCACTGGCGCACTCACTCCCGGTGCGCCGGCGCACTGGCGGCGCACTGCCGCGCACTGGCGCACTGGAGGGAATCAGGCTGTGCATCCTGGCCTTCTTGGGTCCGTCGTAGACCAGGATCAACTTCTGGTTGTGGGCCCTTATCAGGGCTTCGCTGATCTGGCGGCGGCTGAATCCGGTCCCTGCCAATGCCTCATGGATCTGCCGGCCGGACAGCGCGTCATGCTGCCCCAGCAGTTCGAGGATGGTGGGTATGGCTTCGTCGGCCCTGGCGTCCTTCCGGCTGCCCCCGGCCATGCTGAGCCGGCGGGTGGCGGGTTCGAACTCCAGGCGGCCCTCGGGTACGTCCACATCCCGGCCCAGGGCTTTGAAGAAGCGGGGGCTGCCTGCTTCATCCCCATCCCGGATCAGGGTCCAGATGGCGTCGTTGGAGGCCAGTAGTGCGGAGTCGCCGCGGGCGCGTTCCTGGCCGTGTCCTGTGTGGTGGACGATCAGGGACTCGGATACCTGGGCGTCGTGCATGGTCTCGTCCCAGGCGGTCAGGAACTTCCCGGCTTCATGGTTCTCGTCCAGGCCGAGCGCGTCGAGGACGGGGCGGAGGTTGTCGAGGATGACGACCTGCGCCCCTTCGATGACCCTGACCCACTTGGCCCGGATCTCCGGGTCGAGGATGTTGAACTGGCTGAGCCGGCCGCGCAGGCAGAGGACTTCGATGTGGTGCCGGTTGCGGATTCCCTGCTGCTCCAGCCAGCGGCCCAGCTGCCTCTGGGTCATCTCGGTATCGATCAGCAGGATGGGCGCAACGTCGTGGACGTCGTCGATGGCCGGCGGGTTGACCGGGAAACGGCCGAGGAAGGGTTCACCGTCGGCCAGCGAGCGCATCAGGTTCATCATCGTGACGGTTTTGCCGCCCTTGAACGGGGCGACGAAGAGGGCACGGCCGCCTGCCTGCCAGAGCCCCTCGATCCGCCACTCGTCCTCGCCTTCGTGGGCTGCCTCGATGAGCAGTTCGAGCGGCATCGGGGTGGGTGGTGTGAAGGTGTCTGCCTGTTCGGCCTGGACCTGCCGGCGGGCTTCCTCCCGGATGCGGAGCTTGTCGGCCTCCTGGGTTACTGCGAGGTCCCGGAGCAGCTTGTCGTAGCTGTCGGGATCCTCCGAGCCGTAGGGGCGCAGGCCCTGGGCTTCAAGGACGGCCTGGAGTGTGACGAGCCCTTCGACTCGGGCAGGGATGTGTCCGTGGCGGGCTTCGATTTCGCTGTTGAGGCGTCCGGCGATCTGATGGAAGTTTTTGCGTTGCTCGTCGTCCAGCAGGTCGCGGAGTTGCCCGCCTATGGCCCTGAGCGCGTCGGCATAGTATTCATGCTTCATAGCCGCCACCGCCGGTCATCGACTGGGGCGGCGTCCACGCCGACGATCTTGTAGTTGCCTCGGAGGTCGGGGTTTCTGCCGGAGTCGCAGTGGCTCGCCCGGTACGGGGTGAACAGCTCGCCGAACGGCCAGCCGTGGACGTGCTTCTTCCGGCAGTAGGGGCAGCGGACTTCCACGCTACGGACGCCGCGGCGGCCGATGATGACCCGCAGCGCCTTGACGGTGGGCCCGGATAGACTGGTAGTACGATCTGTGACAGGATGCTCTGGGCCGCCCGGTACCCCCCATGCCGGGCGGTCTTTCCTTGGCTCGTTCATGCCACGGCACCGCCCTTCGGTGCGCGAAGCAGGGCGGCGATTTTGTCCAACTGCTCAGGGGTCAGCGGCGGCCAGTTCTCGACCACGTCCCTGACATGGTCTTCCAGGCTTGCGGCCTTGAGTTTCTGCCTGGCGGCTACAAGCTCGGGATCGTCGGGGCGGCGGCTGCGGGTGAGGGCGGCAACGCGGGCTCTCTCTGTGGTCCGAACGGACATTGTGAACTCCGGGGGCATAGCAACGTTGCCCCCGGTGAGAGGCCTTCTACATCTGCTAACAGTTTAGCTGCGGCTCACGATAGCGCTCAGCGTCGAAAGTGAGATCTGGGACACACCGGTGTCCGCGGCCTTGTTCAGGTAAGGCACCAGCGTTTCGGTTCTCGCCTGGACATGCAGCCCGCAGGGGCAGCGCAAGTTCCAACGCTTCCGCAGTCCTTCGGATTGGTTCGTGAAGGCCTTGCCAACCTCGCCCACGCGGTCAAGGCGCGTATCGCCGTCCAGGATGTCAGTCGCCCGGTTGGCCGGCCCCTTGTTCGGCCTTCCGCGCCGGCTTGACGGGATCATGGCGGCCCAAAGTCCCTCACTGTTGCGGGTGAACGTGGCCAGCTTGAAGGGCCTGTCATCGTGGAATTTCTCGGCGCAGAAAATGAGGATGGCGGCCGTGGGATTGTCCATTAGCTGATTCCTTTCGGAGAGACATGCACCTGGTCCCAGCTGAACCGGACGCCCTTGCCGGCTGGCATGATGGTCACGTCCATCAGCGTTCGGATGATCTGCCGCTTGTGGGCCAGTGGCAGGTCCTTCCAAGCCTGCTCCACGTCGGGAGCATTGATGACTGCGGCGGCGGGGAACAAGCCGTCAGAGGTGGCCAGGGCGTTTTCCACAGCGGCAAGCTCGGCCGTGATCTTCCCGGCCTGCTCGCGGACGGCAGCCGCGCCGAGCAGTCCTTCGGCCAGCATGGCGGCGAGCGCGTCGCGGCGATCGCGCAGCTCAGCCGCCTTGGCGCGCAGACCAGCCGATTCCTCGGTGCCGGTGAACAGGGCAGCCGCGTCCGGCCGGGACAGGACGCCGATGGTGACCCCTTCCACGACCTCGTCCACCAGATCCATGCGGCGCATCATGCAGTAACCCCCGAGGCATTTGTAGACCATCCAGCGGCGTTCACCGTTCTTGGCCGGGGACGCAAACATCTTTTTCCCGCACTTGCCGCAGACGGCGATGCCGCTGAGCAGGTACTTAGCGTTGAGGTCGTCGGGTGCCGTGCGTCGCCTTGGGTCGGTCAGTTTTTCCTCCAGTGCGCGGTGGGTTTCCTCGTCGAAGATCGGCGGCCACTCCCCCTCGCCTAGGTCATCTCCAAGATAGAGCCGGCGACCGGCCGTGCGCGGATTGATCAGCGCACGACGCAGGCTGGTGACGTTCCAGGGCCCGCCCACGGTGCTGGTCTTCCCTTGGTCGTTGAAGTCGCGGACGACTGAGGACAGGGTTTCTCCGGCGAGCACCCGGCTGGCGGCGTCGTGCATGGCCTCGGCCTCTTCGGGGACGATGACCACCTTGTTGCCGTCGCGCCGGTACCCGAACGGGCGGCGGACCCAGTGCGGGCTCCCCCGTTTGGCCCGCTGGAGGTTGGCGGCTTTCTGGCGCTCCCCTTTGTGCTGGACTTCCATGGCGGCAATGGCGGTGAGGATGGTTCCGACTGCAACGCCGGTAGGGTCGCCCAGGTCCAGGCTGACGCCGTGGACGCACGCGATGTTCACCCGCCGGGTTTTTCCGGCCTCGATCACGCGCGTCAGGTCGCGGATGGTGCGGGTAAGCCTGTCCAAGTGCCAGACGACGACGGCGTCGATGCGGCCGGCCTCGATGTCGGCCAGGAGCCTTTCGAATTCGGGACGTGTCTTACCGCTGGTGGCACTCTTGTCGTTGTCCGGGTAGATGGTCGGAGAGTCCCAGCCCTTGGCTGCGGCCAGCATCCGGCAGGCGGTTTCCTGGCGATCGACGGCCGCGAAGTTGCCGTCCTTGTCCTGCGACTGGCGCAGGTAAATGGCGATTCGGTTACTGCTCATATAGAAATGCTAATTCTTGACTTACGGGACCATCATGCCGATCTCTTTCTTGCCCGCGGACTCCATCAGGCTGCGCTTGGCCATGTCCCGCACGTCCTGGGCCTGTGCCCGCAGGACATCGGCCAGCGGCGTCCCGCGTTCAACCGCCACTGTGATCCCCTCGACGAACCGCACGAGGGCGGGCAGCCTCGTCCGGTTCGACAGTTCCCGCAATGCGGCCAGCAGCGGCGTTCCGGCACGGGTGGCGGCAAGCACCTCGGCGAACTCCGCGGCCAGTTCACCCCGGGCGGTCCGGCAGATCCGCTCCAATGCCCCGGCGGCACTTTCTCCGGCCCCAACGGCCAGGGCCATCAGTTCGGCCAGGCCGGGGAATTCGGCCAGCATCTTCGCTTCGCGGCGCTGGATCTGCATGCCCAGCAGATAATCCCGGAGCAGGAAGCCGCCGAGGGTTAGTACCACGGTTGCGACGACGGAGAAGACCGGATCCCCGGCTCCTGCGGCGGCGGACAGTACTGCCAGGGCAATACCGGTACCGAGTCCGGCCACGGCCCAGAGCAGCTGCTCCGCCCGGAATTCCAGCGCGGACTGGCTGCGTCCCGCCTGGGCCAGCCGCCGGGACAGCACGGCGGTGCCCGGGTTGAACCTGCCCAGCCAGTGAACCGCGTCCAGCAGCACCGGCCGGACAATCCGTTCGAGCGGGCCAAAGGGTGTAACGTTTCCGGCGCGCGGATGCAGCAGGCGGGACTGCAGGTCCAGGGACTTCAACTGCGGGTAGATGCGGTCCGCGAAGCGGCGTCGGCGCATCACCGGCAGGCCCGCAACCACCAGCCACAGCCCCGCGCCAAGTCCGGTTCCGGCCATCGCCGCCAAAGTCCAGTGTTGGCTCATTGAAGCACCCGTTCATCCGAGGGCAGCGCTCCGATCCGCAGCATGACCCGGTACGAGACCACGGAGACGATCAGGCCGCCCAGCAGCACGCCGGCGCCGGCCGCAGTGTTGTAGGCGGCAATCGCTTCGGGCCGGGAAGCCATCAGGATCAGGATGATCCAGGGCGCGGCGACGGCCAGCCTGGCTGCATTCACGGTCCAGGACTGCCTGGCTTCGAGCTCGCTGCGGGTGCGGGCATCATCACGGAGGAAATCGGCCAAGGTGCCCAGCAGCTTGCCCAGATCCGAGCCGCCGATCTCGCGGGTCAGTCGCAGCGCTTCCACGATCCGGTCCGCAACCGGGTCCGCCAGATGCTGCTTGAACCGGTCCAAGGATGTTTCGAAGCTCGCGCCGGAGCGGTAGTCGGCACCGAATTCAATAAAAGCACCACGCAGCTCCTGCGGCCCGCGCGTCCCCAGCTGTACCAAGGCCTCCGGAAGCGAGAGGCCTGCCCGGATCGCCGAGCGCAAATGGTCGACGGCGTCGGGCCAGATTTCCCGCATCGCAGCCGCCCTCCGCCTGGCCCGCCAGCGGACCAGGAGGAAGGGCAGCCAGCCGCCAAAGAAGCTGAAGCAAAATGCAATCACCGCAGACCGGGTCAGGACGAACACGACCAGGCCCGTCCCGGCCGCCACCGCGGCACAGGTGGCCAGCAGCGAACCAACGGTAACCTTCTCGACTCCGGACTGGTTGATGACTTCCTGCACCGCGGCGAAACTCCGGTGCCTAATCGGCCGCTGCGGACGGTGCGGGGTGTCCCAACAGGACCACCAGATCAGGAACAGGCCGAATCCGGCGGCCAGGCCCAACGCGGCCGTCATGCCTTTCCGCCAAGCAGTTCCATGACGTTGAAGCCGGCCCGGGCGAATTTCTCCCCTGCCGGACTGGCCGAAGGGCTGACCACCAGTTCCCCCGCCTGGCGGCTGAAGACCGTGGAGGTTTCGATGACGCCGTTTTCCACCCGGCGGCCCAGGGAAACTATTTCGGTTACTTGGCGGCGGCCTGCGGCATTGCGGGCACAGTGGACCACCAGGTCGATGCAGGAGGCGACCGTCGGCAGCACAAAGGAAGCGGAAATGTTCCCACCGGCCAGCAGCGGCAGGGTGCAGATCTTAGTGATGGCATCATGTGCGCTGTTCGCATGGACCGTACACATTCCAGGTAATCCGCTATTAAGCGCAATCAGCATGTCCAGGCTTTCGGCCTCCCGGACTTCGCCGACGATCAGCCGGTCCGGACGCATCCGCAGGGCCTCCTTGACCAGTCGGCGCATCGGGATCTCCCCCTCGCCCTCCAAATTGGGCTGCCGGCATTGCAGTCCCACCACATCGCGCAGCGGGAGCCTGAGCTCGAAGATCTCCTCCACCGTGATCACGCGTTCCCGGCTGCCGATGGCGGCGGCAAGGCAGTTGAGCATGGTGGTTTTCCCCGCCTGGGTGGCGCCCGAGACGAGGATGTTCATCCCGCTGGCCACGGCGGCGGAGAGGAATGAGGCGGCTTCCGGGGACAGCGATCCCAGCTCGACCAGATGCTCCAGCCGCGAGGCACGGGCGATGAACTTGCGGATGTTCACCGCCCAGTGGCTACGGGTGATGTCGGGAATGACCACGTGGAGCCTGGAGCCATCCGGCAGCGCGGCGTCCACGAACGGGGAGGCCAGATCCAGCCGGCGTCCCGAGGACTTGAGCATCCGCTCCACCAGGTCCCTGACCTGCTGCTGGGACAGCGTAATGGAGGTCAGCTCGGACTCGCCGCCGCGGGCGACGTACACTTCCGACGGGGAAAAAATGCGGATTAGATTGCCTGTCATTGGGGATCGGCAAGCCGGGAACCCAAAAGGCCCCGGCAGGACGGCAATCCTCCGGGGCGTGACAATCAACTTCGCGGTTTGATTGCGGGCCCAGCGTACCAACTGGCACCCCTCATTATCTAGCAGCGGTTGAGCGTCCAGAGCGTTCCTGCTGCCCTAGCTCCCAAACAGTGGCGGCGCGGTTCAATATCCATCCTGAACCTGCAGAACCGCTTGCAGGAGATCCCGGCCCGATCACCGGCGACTAAGGCAACATCGGAAGGCGCCTTCATAACTGAGGGGGTCCACTTGGCGTTGGCGAATGTCGCAGAGTGTGGGCGGGGGCGGCGGGCTGTTTTGGGGTAGGGGATACCTTGGGGACAGATAGCACTAAACCCCTCCCCCGCATCCCCGCCTGCACCAACTCACTCGGCACCCCTCCACGAGAAATCACCACATGAGCACCACCGCAACTTCAGCACCTGCAGGCTTCATCCGTCCTACAGATACGGCCTTCGGCTTGGATAATTGCCAGAGCCCTACAACCGGCATGACCAGCTCCACCTGGACGTCTGCCGAAGGGATTCGAGTCCATCTGCCCGTGGACGACGCCTAAGGGCGGCCGGCGCGGAGCTGCTGGCACTGGACGTCGCTAGCGTCCTGCCAAGGCCCCCCGCTGACCGCAGATGACGGTAGGGCCCGGGCACATAGAAAGTGTCCGGGCCCTACCGGAGCTGAAACCCTAGCTTAGGCCGTTCTGCAGGGATGGAATGAACAACTATTCACTCTTCGCAGCATCAGCAGGGCTAAAAGTGATGTCACCTCGTCTATAGATCGGCATCGTGAGAACGTTTAGGAAAACACGTTGCGACATGTCCGCAATTGCATGTCGGATATACGGCAGCAAAGTCATTATCGAAACGTTGTTTGCGAACTCCAGCAGCAACTCCTCAGAAACTTGAGAAGTCTTAATCTCAGACAGCGAGTATTCTGCGACGGCATCCACAAATACCCGCCCAGGGTCAGTAACAATTTCTGTCTTGAGCCGGACGCTGAATAAATCTTCAGAGTCATGCCGGCCTAGCATCAGGGTGTACTCCGGCGCAACGTCATACTCGCCGCGAGAAGTAAACTCAGAGTGGTGCATATCCTGATGAGCTCGCTTTGCGGAAATCTCAAGGAACGTTACCGTTTCGAGACTCGCACATTCCAGCAAACGATGAATGTCGATTTCAGACATTCTGTGCCATTCTTAGTTTCGGGGCACCCCAAGCTTTCTTTACGGCTATGGGTGCCAAACTTGCATGCGCCGCAGGCGCATGTAAATTGTAAATCTCTACTAGGTGCTCAAACGGTGCAGCATGTTCCTCACAGTCGTCTATGACGCTGTTCTGAATTCGGGCCCCAACTGCCAGGGCGTAGCGGCGAATCGTCGCCAACGTAGGGTTGCTGTCGTAGCGCTCAAAGGCGGCTACCGTCGGCTGGCTGACGCTCATGCGTTCAGCCACGACCTCTTGGGTCAGATTGTGCTTGTGCCTCATGGCGACGAGCTCGCGCATCAGTTCGTCATGGGAGTCAACCAAGGAATCTGCACGCGCTTCAATGCGGGTAACTTCTTCGGTCATAGATTTGACTCTATATTGGCCAACCTGTCCGCGCAAGGAGCTATAATGCAGCCCAGTTGCTCGCCTCGCCGAGATTGAAGTAGCCGGCGGCCACATTGATTTCAGTGTCCTGCAACAGGTGCGTGTCACCGGCAGGGCTGATGATTTTCTCGTGGACATGATGCCCAATGAAATGGTCCGGAAGCGTCGCGGGTTCTGAGTGGTACATGCGGACGATCACTTTACTGAACACCGCGTCCTGCGGAGCGGCCCCAGGTGCCCGGTCGGTAACCGCTATGTCCTGCCAACGGATCTCGTACAGAGGCGGGGGTGAAGGCTGCTGCCCGACTGGCTTGACTTCTTCGACCGGGACCAGTTGACCCAAAGCCGCCCTTTCGATCCGCTTCTTGAACTCCGACTTCACCATGGCCTTCGCAAAGGGATTCCACACCCGCGTATCGCTGTCCACGGCCCGAAGGCAAGCCTCGACCGCCAACTGGACGTGGTCGGGCTCGCTCCTTCTAATGCCGTCAAACCACTTAAACGCAACTGGACTACCGCTTGAGCAGCGTGAAGGGATGCGGGTGCCTTGATTCGTCACCCCCACATCCTACCGGGCAGCTACAGCCCGCCACCGATTGGAACGAACGACCTCCCTGACCATGGCGTGCTGAGCTGGACGACCATAGATGCTGAAACACCCGGCCTCCTGTTCGACCGGCGCCGCCTCCGGCCGGACAGGAGGCCGGGTGTCCTGGCCTGCCGCACCGAAGCCAATCAACGGCAGACCAAGATGTCTTGCCGCTATGCCGTCAGGTCAGCGACGCGCAGCGCCTTTGTGGACAGGATCTCCAAGCCGACGCGGACTTCGGCACGGAACACGACCTCGTTGTGGCGGAAAAGGTCGCGGATCACGGGGGCCTCGACGGTGCCGGTGTTCGTGGAACCTTCGGACCATGCCAGCTGCAGGCTGTTGCGGTGCAGCAGGCTCACCGTGGACAGGTCGCCTATGATGGACTGTCCTGCTGCCAGTCCCGGCGCCAGGGTGACGGGAGTGTTCCACAGCTGGCGGTCCGCGGACTGCTGCGGTGCCATGCCCAGCATGAAGTTGCCGTCCGCGTCGGTCAGGGTCTCGATCTCTTCCCAGTCCGACGGGTTCAGGATGATGCCGGTAGCGTCGATGCCGGCGGTCTCCAGCTCGCCTAGGGCCCGGCGGATCGTCAGCAGCTTGTTCGTGGTGTACGCGGTCTGCTGGATGCCGGTGGTGTTCATGATGCCGGTGATCATGTTGCCGTCCTCGCTGGTGCCTCCGTTGAGCACGAAGTCGGCCAGCTCGGAGTCGATGCCGTAGGCGAGCTCCTGGGAGAGGAACTGATCGAGGGCGGCGTAGTCTTCCAGCCACTGGCGCTTGATCGGCTCGGACAGGTGCGCGATGGTCGCGATCTCCCACGTCGCCGGGGTCAGCCCGTACTGGGAAACGGGCTTCAGGCCGCCGGCCGGCACCGTCGCGGCGTTGTTCACGCGCTGCGTCTGCTGCAGGTAGGTGCCGGACGGGCTGTCCACCTCGCGGCCGTTGATGGCGGCGATGATGCTGAAGGCAGCACGCGGATCGTTGACCACCCGGCCGTCGAAGTCAGCGGTCACGGCGCCGTTCGGCACCAGGGCTTTGCCTACGCTCGGGCCGCCGATGGTCGGGGCCGCGTTCTTCAGTGCCTTCATGATGCTGCCGGAGAATTCTTTGGTCTTCTCGGCCTGCCCCAGGGGCACTCCGCCGCGGCTGTTGAAGGTTTTCGTGCTGAAGGCCTCGTCCGCGCTCGAGTGCAGCGTCTGTCCCCCGCCGGCAGCCATCAATGCCTGCGCCACACCGTCGCGCTTGTCGAGCATGGCCTTCAGGGCCCGGTGTTCCTTCACGACCGCCGTCGCGCGGGCGGCGTCGGCCTCGGTGAAGGTGTTCGGGGTGTCGGCTGCCTTCGTGCGCAGCCTGTCTGCCTCTGCGGCCAGCTGGGCCAGCTTCTCTTTGGGATCCAAGGTCTTGTCCTAACTGTCGTCCATTCCGAAGTACTTTCCATGCTTCCCGGCCCGGGATTCTTATGTGGCCGTTTTCCTCACGGATTTGTTTCCGCTTGGTCAATCGCTGCCGAATAGGTGTCACAGAAAGCGTCGAAGCCTGCGGCCGGGTCGCTGGCGTGGGCGTAATGGACCATTTCCGCCAGCGCGGCCAGGAAGCCGCCGAGCTGGTCCTCCGTGACCATACTCAGGACACCAATCACGCCGGCCTCGTCCTGGTTGTGGTTGGCCCGGACCAGCGCCAGCGCGGTGCGGTGAATGTCTGTTGCCTCGTTGGGTGCCATGATGCTTTTTCCTTCCAAAAGATCCGGTTGATGTGTTGTTCCCGAGGGGGGTACGCATTCTGAGATATTGCGCGGCGAGTTACCCCGGCGGGCTTCCGTCGAATCGTTCGACAGATCGTGACTCCCCTCCCCCTATCCGGGGCCAGCTCAGGCGGCGCGTGCTGCCCGCCTGAGCCTCTTGCGGTCCAGCGGGGTCATCCCGCCCCAGACGCCTTCCTTCTCGGGCGCTGCCAGGGCATACACGCCGCATGCCGTTTTCACGGCGCATGCCCCGCATAGGGCAGCAGCGCGGGCCTGGATCCGGACATCGTCCGAGAACCATTCGTGCCCGCGGTCGCAGGGAACGACGGCGCCGGAGCGGGCGGCGAGGAAGGCTTTCCACTCGGGCAGCTCCGGCGTCGCGTCCTTGAGCTGGCGTGGCTGCGGCTGGCTCATGATTCCCCGTCCGGGTCCGGCAGGCCGAGGCCGGCTACCGCGTCGGCTGCCAGCTGGTCCTGCCGGGTGTCCCTGGCCTGCCGGGCGTGGAGGGCGCGGATCCGCTCGGCTGCCGTGTGGCCGGCGAGGTTGGCGAAGGCCCGCCATGCGGGGTGGCTCCGGCGTCCCTCCGGCAGCAGGTCGAGGATGGTGTCGCGGACGACGGTAGTGTCGGTCAACGGTCCCGGTGCCGGCTGTCGGCGGCGTTCGGATGCGGGCCGGGCCGGGCGTGTGGGCAGGGTGCTCACGCCGAGGAATTTCTTCAGCTCGACCTCGAGCGCACTGCTTGCCTCCGGGGCCCGCGTGGCGTCCAAACTGGGATCTCTTTCGTGCTGCTGCGATTCCCTGATCACTGGTCACCACCGCGGTACGGGCGACCGTCTATCCGTGTGCTCATGGTCAGCGTTTCCCGTCTTTGTCGAAGCGGTTGAGGACGTAGCCGATCTGGCGCATGGCGTCGGCCTGAGCAAGCTGGGCGTGGACTTCGGCGATGCGTAGCTGGTCCCTGTCGAAGCTCTTCCGATAGTCGGTCAGGGCTTGGAGTGCTGCTGCCTCGTGGTCGTGGCTGTTCATGCTGTCTGCTCCTTGGGGGCTGGGAATTCGAGGGGCTGCAGTTGCCCTGCTGATTGCTTGCAGGCGTCGCAGAAGTCAGGGCGTGGGGTCGCGGGGTGGTCCCGGCAACGCTGTAACCCGGGTGGAGTGGTGTCAGGGGTTTGGGTGACTGAGCTACCGAATAGGAACCCGGGTATATACCCGGGGTTACCTGAGTTCGGAACCCCGGTAGACCTGGGTTCACCGGAGTTCACCTGAGTTAGTGAATAGGTGAATCCTCCACCGCGTCCGATGCGCGGTTTGACCTCCACCAACCCCAGCTCCACGGCCTTATCCAGTGCCTTGGCCGTGGCCTTGTCATCGCCCGGAATGGCTTGCTTGATGCCGGTCTTCGAGGTGCCGGGGCTGTTGGCCAGGAAGTCGAGAACGGCGTCCATCTTGTAGTCCGCCCTGGCCTCCTTACGGGAGCCGCCTGCGATGGTCAGGTGCCGGGTCTGGGGGTCGAATCCGAGCTGGGACTCGGTAACCTCCACGTCCCGGCCGTAGGCGGAGAAGTAGCGGGACGAGGTAGGGTCTTCCGGATCTTCCATGACGATCTTCCAGGTTCCGTCGACGCCGCCGATCAGGCCGGAATCGCCGCGGGCCCGTTCCCCGCTGTGCCCCATATGGTGGACGATGATCGATTCCTCCGACTGGCATTCGGTGGTGAACGCCTTCCACGCGGAGATGAAGCGGCCGGCCTCTTTGTCTTCGGAGAGCCCGAGCGCGTCGAGGCTGGGCCGCAGGCAGTCGAGGATCATCAGGTCGGCGCCCTCCAGCTTGCGTACCCACTCGGCGCGGACTGCGGGGTCGAGGATGTCGAACGCCGCCGTCCGGCCGCGCAGAGCCACCACTTCCACCAGGTGCGTGTTGCGGATGTTGTGGGCGCGAAGCCAGCGCCTGAGCATGCGGGGGTCGAGCTCGTTGTCGATCAGCACGATTCCCTGCTCCACGGGCTGGACGGGGTATTTGCCGAGGAAGGGGGCGCCGTCGACCAGGGAGCGGATGACGTTGCCGATCATCTGCGTCTTGCCGGCTTTGGCCTGGGCCGCGAGCATCATGTGGGCGCCGGTCGGGAAGACGTTTTGGATGCGGTAGACCGCGTCTTCGTCGGGGTCTTCGAGCAGGATGTCGAGCGGCTCCGGGCCGGGAAGCTCATGGCGGCCTTCGCGCTCTTTCCGGGCGAGCCGTTGCGCGGTTTCCCTATTGCGCAACTGCCGCAGGTGGGCGTTTATCTCGGCCTGGTCGATCGCGGCTTCGTAGTCGGCCGGGCCCATCGCTGGCAGGGGCTGGCCGGTTTCGAGGCTGGTCAGGATCCAGTCGTCGATCTGTTCGAGCATGGCGTCGGAAAGCTCGCCTTGGAGAGTGTTGTGCGGCTCGGCCGCGCGGACCATCTGCCCGCGGGCAGCATGGTAAGCGGTCTCCTGTTCCCGTGTGAGCGCGTTCTTCCTGGCGTTGAGGGTTATGCGGCGGGCGCTGGCGAATTTAGCCACGGCGGGACCCCCCTGCTTCCGCGGGGCGCCCGATTACACTGGTGCTGTCTGCAGTTGGATTTTCCGGCCGCCCGGTTTTCCCCACCGGGCGGCTTTCCACAGTCTGGCTCATGCTGCCTCACCGCCGGCTGCGGGCCGCAGCAAGGTGGCGATGCGGTCGAGCTGCTCCTGCGTCAGCGGCGGGGCTTCAGCGACTGTGCGTTGGATGTACGCTTCGAGGTTTGCCGCGGCGAGGTCGCGGCGGGCTTCGGCAATGTCCTGCTGGCTGCCCGTGCGAGCTGCGACGCCGAGGCGGGCGCGAGCCTTGAGGACGGGACTGTTCTTGGGCATGAAAAAAGCTCCCTGGCAAAAGGCAGAGAAAATCTGCGTTTCACCGGGAGCTGTTGGGCTACTTCCACCGGATGGTGGCCCAGTATGGTGCGTATGCGGGTACGCGGCCCTAATGCCACCACGTTACCAAGACGTTTGGTTCACGTTATGGATATCCGGTATGGGCCTTTCGGCGTGTTAAGGGCCTTCAGCGCCAGCTCGAGCAGCTTTTCATCCTTCCGGACCGTGCTGCGGCCGCAGGTGCCGCAACGGAATGTCCAGGCACCGCGGCCTGTCGGCAGGCTCTGCCGCCGCCGGTCTGCCAACTCCTGAGCCGCATCATGATCTCCTGCCGCACATAGCTCTGTGATCCTCTCCGAGTATTCGTTCGCTTCCCGTCTCTGCTGTTCAAGGACTTCGGGCCGGCTGTAGGGTGGCTCGAATGTGCCTGCAGAGGCGGCCCTCGGGTCGGTCTCCGCCATGACACGCAAATGCTCCGGCAACGGATAACCGTCGCCGTCCTCGTTGATGATGGTCAGGCGCAATCGCATGCCGGTCCGGTGCTTGGAGCAGTAGATGGTTACCCGCGGGTCCGCTCCGAACCCTTCACCACATGTACGGGCGCGGACGAGCGCGACGGCAGCCGGGTTAACTGACGCAGAGCCGATCATGCGGCGGCTCCTTTCCAATCGATGCGTATCTGGTCGGGGCTGAATCTGACGCCAGGGCCGGCTGGGAGGATTGTTATGTCCATGAGGCTGCGGATGATGTCCCGTTTTCGGTTCAACGGTGTTGCGCCCCAGGCTTCGGCAGCCCCATCTCCCGTCAGCCCGTCGAGGAGCATGGACGGCTGGTGCCTGGCAACGTCGGCTTCAGCAGCGGAAAGCTGGGCCTTGAGCTGCTCGTTGATCCGGGCCAGCTGCCGTGCTGTGATCGCTCCCTGCGCGAAGCCGTCCGCGGCGGTGTCCATACGGGCCAGGATTGCGTCTCTGGCAGCGGCGGCGCTCTGGAGGGCGTCCGGCCGGGTGGCGGTCAGGCCTGCGGCGTCGGGCAGGGACAGGCGGGCCACGATCACGGCCTCAACTACGGCGTCTACGGGTTCTATCTTGCGGGTTAGCTTGCTGCAACCGGGGCATATGTATGCGGGCTGGCGGTGCTTGCCATTCTTCGGCTTATGGACGTTCGGGCGCATAGCGGTGCCACATCGGCCGCATAGGGCGATACCAGACAGCAGGTATTTGGGCTCTATGCCTCGGGAGTGGCGACGCCCTGGCGCGCTGAGAATGGCCAAGGCCTGATCGTAGGTGTCCTGGCTGACGATGGGCTCCCAGTCGCCTCTGCCGATGATCTGGCCGCGGTGGGTGCGGTGGCCTGCGTATCTGGGGCGGCGAAGCATTGCGCCGACGACGTTGCCCTGGAACTTGTTGCCGCGGATAGTGGTGAAGCCGCTGTCGTTGAGGTATTTGGCGAGGAAGCGGAGGGATTCGCCTGCTATGGCCCGGCGGTAGACCTCGCGGAGAGCGTCGGCTTCCGCGGGGGCCACCACATCACGGAAGCCGGTTTCCCGGCCGTGGTCGTCCAAGATGCGTTGCCGGCGGTAGCCGAACGGGGCGATCCCATGGGATATGCCCTCCTTGGCGTTCTCCTGAAATTTGCGCTTCAGGCGGCGCGACATCTGCTCCACCTCGTGGCGGGCTACGCTGCCCTTGATGCGGGCCGTGAGGCGTCCTTGCGGCGTGGACAGGTCAACTTCACCGCCGATCGACGCCAGAGCCAGGTGGTGGCGGTCGGCCATGTCAATGAAACGTTCCAGTTCGGCCGGGGTGCGGGTGAGCCTGTCAACATCCCATACGATCACCGCATCGACGCTCCGGTGCTCGATGGCCTGTAGCAGCCGCTCGTACTCAGGGCGCCGCTTAGCCTTGGTGGCAGAGACGTCATTGTCTGTAAATACCTCAGCAATGGGCCAGCCCCGCTTGGCGGCTTCCGACGTGCAGTCCTCGATCTGGCGCGCCACGCCAAGAGCGGTTCCATCGTCCGATGAGATGCGAGCATAAATCCCGCAGGCGCGCACTGAGTCTTTCATATCCCCACCCTATCCCGCGGGGAAACGTATATCAGGAGTTGACAGGCGAATTGATCCACACCTCCTCGATGGCCGGGTCCTCGAGCAGCGGCTGGAGTGGACCGAAGCCGGCGACGGCGTCGAAGACGAACTTCCGTGCCTGGTCGAGCGCGCCGATCGAGGGCAGGGTGCCCAGCAGGGCGCGCTCGTCATAGTCGCTGACCGCGGCGTCGACCAGACGGCGCACCTCGGCGCTTTGCCTGGCCGGGTCCAGTCCGCGCCGGCGGATGAGTTCGCGGACCTCATCCTCGACAATGCGGATAGCGTCCATCCCCAGCCCCCTTTGGCGCACAGCGCCAGCCGGACGGCCGGGATGATGTGAGACTGCACGGCCGTCGGTTGAATGTTTTCCCTGATCAGAGGCTAGGTGACGACCACAGCGCCGGGCTAGCCCCGAGGATGGGAATGTGGATAAGTATTTCCCAAGGTTTTTCCAAGCTATCCCGCAGCCCGCCGCACGGCGGCGGCATGGAGGGCAGGCACCGGCGGGACCTGCCTTGACGATGACCACCGGGACGCGGGCACGCGGGCAGCTACGGAGGCCGGCTTATGCAAAAACGGTTCAAAAAACGGGCCGGATGCCATCCGTAAGGAAGGTTTCCGGCCCGCTCACCCGGCGCTGCGTCAGCTATGGCTGGTTAATTGTCAGCACGCCGCTGCTTTCCCAGGCGGTCCAGGCTGACCAGGTTCCGTTCCGGTAGACCCTGAAGCGTATCTGGTAGTAAACCTCTTCAGGCCCGCTTTCGGTATTCGGCGGCCCGTAGTAGCTGTGCCAGGTCTGCTGCCGGTACTGGGGGTAATAACGGCTGGGATGCGTCTTCGAGCCCAGGTATTGGTCCTTATTGCCATCATCTTCCCAGTAGCGTTGCTGGACACTGATGGTCCGTCCTCCGGAGCACGCGGTGACGAAGTAGTAGTCGACCCTGTTGGAACGGTAATTGTAGCCGGGTGTTTTTGGAGTAACGGTGCAGCTCCGGTACGTAGTTGACGCCTGTGCCGGTTCTGCCAGGGCCAGCGGTGCTGCCCCGGCGACCACAGCCAGTGCTGCGGCTGAAATCATCGATGCGATAGAAGAACCCTTGCGGCGCGGAAGCCCCGGCCGCGGGCCTTCCTGCTGATTGGTTGACATTCTTTTGCCCCTGTGCGCGTGGAAAATAAAGCGGCAGACATTGCGGCTGCGCTGATTATTTCCCCATTCTTGAAATCGGCGTCGTTGAATCCGGCCTTCCCCCGAGCCGAACAACCGGCGCCCTGTCGCAGCATTTTCCAGCTGCACGACAAACCATTCCTGATTGCACCGGCCGCGGAACATTGCCGATGTTCCGCGGCCCTTCCCCATGAGGCGCAAGGAACTGCGACAGCGGTAGATTATACGTCACTAACACTACTGAGCCAATATACTCTTCCTTCCCTCAGGCACGCCAGATGTGAAATCAAAAAATCACCGCGTAAAAACAACGCCGGGACGGCCCGATACTCCCGGCCAAGCCAAAATGCCCCCATTGGGAGCACAGCTTATGCCCGCATTTTATGGACGAGGTTCCGTTGATATGTCCATGTATTTCCATCAGCCGGGGCACGGGACCGGGCCGCCGTTCCTGCCGGTGCCTGAAGCGGTGGGACGGACCCGGGAGGCACGGCCACATCGCACCCGGACGGCCGTCCAGGGACCACAACGTCATTTGCCTAACCGTCCGGACAGCCCCATCCACTACTGTTGGACGCAGTATGAACGGCATTATCAAGATCCTCGGCCCGTTGCTGCAGACCCTTCCCGAGGGCAGCCGCAGGTTCCTCACCGGCTACGGCGCCGCCTCCGCGGCCCTGGCGCTGCTGGACGTGGTGGCCCTCGGCCTGGTCGCGGCGCTGCTGCCGGGGCTGGTCGGCGGCACCGACGTGGTGCTCCCGGTGCTGGGCAACCTGACCCGGCAGGGCCTGGTGCTGCCTATGCTGATCTTCATCTGCCTGCTGATCGTGCTCAAGGGCATCCTGGCGGTGCTGCTGCTGCGCTTTGCCACCAAGCGTTTCGCCCGGCACGAGGTGGCCATCGGGGACCGGCTGTTCGCCGCCTACCTGGCCTCCCCCTGGGAGCAGCGGCTGGGCCGGAACTCGGCCGAGATCGTCCGCTCGGTGGATGTGGGCGTCGGAATCACGGTCTCGGGCGTGCTGATGCCTGCCATGACCCTGTTCGGCGAGCTGGGCACCCTGGCGGCCGTCGTCGTCGTGCTGTTCGTGGCCCAGCCGCTGATCGCGGTGGTGACCATGGTCTACCTGGGCCTGGTGGCGCTGCTGCTGGCCCGGGTGATCTCCCCGCGGGCGGTGGCCATCGGCAGGGAGAACCGCGAGTGGTCCAACCGCACCGCCAAGGTCCTCTACGAGGCGCTCGGCGCGCTGAAGGAAATCACCCTGGCGGACCGCGGGCCGGAGGTCCAGGAGCAGGTGCACGGCACCCGGAGCAAGTCCGCGCAGGCCCGCGCCGCCGCGATCCAGATATCCCAGATCCCGCGCTATGTCCTGGAGACGGCGCTGGTAGTGGGCTTCGCGCTGGTCGGCGGGGTGGGACTGGCCACCGGCGGTGCGGCCGGTGCGGTCAGCGCCATCGGCCTGTTCGCCATCGCCGGCTTCCGGCTCATCCCGTCCCTGACCCGGATGCAGGCCGTGCAGTCCTCGGTCAACACCAGCGCATCCTTCGCCCGGCAAATTATCCAGGACATCAGGGAGGGCGAGGAGCAGATGGCCCGGAACACCGCCGAGCGGCCCCAACGGGAGCTGCCGGCGGCGGCCGCGGACATTGTGCTGGAGCATGTCTCCTTCACCTACCCGGGCGCCGCCGCCCCGGCCCTGCGGGACATCAGCATCCGGATTCCGGCCGGCAGCCACGTGGCCTTCGTCGGGTCCTCCGGTGCCGGCAAGTCCACCATGGTGGACGTGCTGCTCGGGCTGCTCGAGCCGGACGGCGGCCGGATCCTGGTCGGCGGCGAGCCGCTGGAATTCGTGCTGAAGTCCTGGCGGCGGCGGATCGGCTACGTGCCGCAGGAAGTCTCGCTCTTTGATGCGTCCGTGGCCCAGAACGTGGCGCTGGCCTGGGACCCGGAGAAGGTGGACCGGCCGCGGGTGGAAACCGCGCTGCGCCGGGCGCAGTTGCTCGATACCGTGCTCGGGCGCGAGGGCGGCATCGATGCACTGGTCGGCGAGCGCGGCCTGGCCCTCTCCGGCGGGCAGCGACAGCGCCTGGGCATCGCCCGGGCGCTCTACGACGACCCGCTGGTGCTGGTAATGGACGAGGCCACGTCCGCCCTGGACACGGCCACCGAGGCGGCGGTGACGGCGGCGATCAACGAACTGCACGGCGAGGTCACGGTGATCACCGTGGCTCACCGGCTGGCCACCATCCGCAACGCGGACGTGGTGTTCTTCATGCGCGAGGGAACGGTGGCCGCCTACGGGACGTTCGACGACGTGGTGGCCCGGGTGCCGGACTTCGCCCGGCAGGCGGCGCTCGCCGGCCTGGCCGGGAACGAGGCCGAGGAGGGCACCGCCGTCTGAGTGCCTCCCCGTCCGGGTGCCGGAGGACGGGCGCGGCGGCAGCGCGCACCCCTGCCGCAACGGCTCGCGGTCAGTGCTGCCGGTGCCCCGCGAGCTCCCGGTAGATGTCCGCCAGCCTGGCCACAACCTGCTGCGGCGAATGGTGGGCTTCGACCCAGGCCCGCCCGGCCAGCTGCCCGGACGTGCCGGCCGGATCCGCCAGTGCGGCCACGGCCTGTGCCGCCAGCTCCTCGGGAGTCGAGCCCTGCAGCACCGGTGAGGGGCCGGGATAGTACCCCTCCCCCAGCGGCATGACCACCGGCGCCCCGATGGCCACCGCCTGCAACTCGCTCATGCCCATGATCCCCGTGCCCTGCCCGATCACGCAGTGCGCCGAGGCAAGCCACCGCAGGTACTGGGGCTTGGACATTTTCGGCAACAGCTTCACGCCGTGCCCGGCAGCCCCGGCCGCTCCGGCCCCCCAGTCCAACCCCTGCAGCTCGACGCCCGGCCCGGCGGACGCCGCGAGCGCCTTGGCCGTCTCGAGCTGGGCGCTGCCGCCCTTGGAGTCGTCCCAGCGCGAGGCAAAGGCCACCCGCGGCCGGGACGCCGGTGCCCAGGCGGGCAGCTCTTCGAGGTCCACCGGGTTGGCCAGATACACCGCGTCCGGCCGGGCCAGCTCCGCGTGCGGGCGCAGGTCAGGAGTGGAGTAGAGCACTGCCGCCGCATGGTCGGCGCCCCACTGCAGCACCGGACGGCGCACCGGGTCATGGAACTGGGTCCGGATGTCGGTGCCGTGGAAGTGCAGCACGAAGGGCCGGTGCGGCCGCGACCTGACGATGCCCAGCCGGGACCCGGAGTGCAGGTGCAGCAGGTCCGCGCGCAGGATGCCGGCCGCGCGGGCAGCCTGCCACGACGTCTGGGCCAGCAGGCGCCGGGCCCTGGCCGGCAGCGGCGCGCCGGGCAGGACGCTGCCCACATCCGAGGGCGGCACCTTGTTGAAATGCCGCCAGGACAGGCCCTGCCGGCGCCCGTAGCGCACCAGCGTGGCGCCCACGTCCGCGGCGTCGTATAGGTGCAGCACCTTCGGGTCCGCCGAACCGCCCACGCCTCAGGCCCGCCCGTCCAGCAGCGCGGCGATGGCCCGCTCCCAGCCGAGGTTCTGGTGCTCGGAGGACAGCTCCCGGGCCGCCTCGTGGGCGTGGCGTTTCCAGCCGTCCACCAGTTCCGGAGTCAGGGAGCCGAGCACCTCGCGCAGCGCCTGGGCGGAGAAGTCCCTGGTGACCGCGCCCAGGCCGTGACGCTCGAGCAGGGCCTGCATGGCCGGCGAGGGCCCGATGACCAGCCCGGTGCGGCCCTGCACGGCCTCGAAGAACTTGTTTGGCAGCGCATGGGCGAGGTTGAAGTTGGTGGGCGGAATGACCGAAACGGAGACATCGTACTCGGCCACGGTGTCCACCAGCTCGGTGTACGGGACCGGGTCGCGGAAGCGCACCCGTGGCAGGGTGCGTCCCAGTTCCACCAGCTCGGCCACGTAGGCCGGTTCGTTCGGCATCACGATCAGGTCCAGCTCGAGGTGCTCCGGCGTCCCACGCATGGCCTCCATAATGTTCTCGATCCTGCGGTAGCGCTGCCCCGCGGAACTGTAGAGGAGCCGGATCGGCAGCTGGGTGGGGCGCGGTTCCCTCTCGGTGTACGGGGCGGCGTTGGTGACGACTCCGGCGGACACGCCGAAGTCCTGTCCGTACTGCCGGGCGATCCCTTCCGAGACGGTGGTCACCGAGGCCGCCTGCGGCAGGTAGGTGCGGCAGAGCCAGCGCACGTAGGGGGCGACCAGGAGCCGCCAGGCGGGCTTGTTGAAGTGCTCCTTGGGGGCGAATTCGTGCAGGTCGGCATGCACGCCGCGGGCCGGGGCCAGGCTGAGCGCCAGCGGCAGGGTGTTGGCGTCGTTGGCCAGCACGGCGTCGAAGCTGCGGCCGCGCAGCTGCCGGCCGGCCTCGGCGACGGCGGCGATGCCCCAGTACACCTGGGGGTAGCGGCGCAGCAGCAGCCGCTGCGGATCGCGCGGCCAGGACGGCAGCGCCCGGTCCAGTTCGACGTGCCCGGCCACCCCGTCCGGGGCCGGGCCGAAGCCGCAGGTGGTGACCGTGTAGCGGTCTTTGAACAAATTGATCTGCTTGAGCACCCGCGGATCACTGCGCAGCGGAGACAGCGACAGGATCAGCAGCGTCCGGTCCGAAGCGCTCACGCGGCATCCTTCCCTTGCCATCCGCCACGCAGCCGCCGGGCCTGCCCGAGTCCGGCGGCGAGCAGCGTGTTCAGGTTGGTCCGCAGCGGGGATTCCCGGCGGAGATTGTCCTGCCAGCGCCGGGTGAAGCTGCGTGCGACGACGCCGGCCGCCTGCCGCCGGCGCAGCGCCTCGGCAACGGCGGCC